>DUCD01000413.1:33958-70267 GCA_012959985.1 Verrucomicrobiales bacterium
CAGCCCATCACGTCCGACAATTTCAGCCCCTGGGATTTTCCGAAAACTTGATGCCGATCAGTATGACTCAGCACGCTGTGAATCGGCTACTGATATCGTGTCTATCAAGCGGCGCGCTGGGGACAGCAAACCCTACCGCATAGTTCAATATTACGAATACTCATCGCCACAAGTTGCAAATTGGGAAAATTGCGATAGATTGGAGTCTCCTTATTGAATGGACGCGGTCACTTTAAGAGAAGTTAGCAAAAAATATGGCCGACACCTGGCGGTCGACCAGTTGAGTCTGACGGTGCCCGAAGGTTCGATCTATGGATTCATCGGCCCCAATGGATCAGGAAAAACAACCACGATCCGGATGATTCTGCATATCATCCATCCGGATCAAGGGACCATAGAGGTGCTTGGAAAAAAGGAATCCCGTGCCGCCAATGACGCTATTGGATACCTACCTGAGGAAAGAGGTCTTTACAAGAAAATGACCGTGTCACGGATTCTCAAATACTACGCGTCCATCAAGGGCATGTCGGGATCCGAGGCCAACCGGGCAATGGATTCATGGTTGACGCGCATGGAATTGGAGGACTGGAAAAACAAGAAAGTGGAAGCATTGTCAAAAGGAATGGCCCAGAAGATTCAGTTCATTGCTTCCGTTATCACCGGCCCCCGCCTGCTCATACTGGATGAACCATTCTCCGGACTGGACCCTGTCAATCTGGAAACTATCCGCAACGTGATTCTCGATTTGCGAAAGCAAGGCACGACCGTTATTCTTTCCACACACGACATGAGCACAGCCCAGGAAATGTGTGACTTCATTTTCATGATCTACAAGGGAAAAAAAGTTCTGGACGGCAATCTGGATTCCATCCAGAAACAATATGGAGCGGACACGATACGCATCAGAACCGCCGATACCGGACAAAGCCTGGAAACCATTACTGGCGTGGACAATGTTCGAGATTACGGTCACTACCAGGAAGTTCGATATGCCGGAACCTCCCAGAAATTACTACAGCATCTCGTTGAAAAGACAGAAGTTCGTCTGTTTGAAGTAACCCGACCTTCCCTTCACGACATCTTCGTCCGGATTGCCGGGGAAGATGAAACCGAGTCATGAAAAAAATATGGACCATTGCCTGGACGGAATACCTTAATTCGGTACGCAGCAAGGCTTTTATCATAGGCGTGCTGGCCATGCCATTGATGATGGGAGGTGCCATATTAGTTCAACAGTTTGCCAAAGACAAAGTCGATCTGAAAGATCGGAATTTCGTGGTCATCGATCATTCCAACCGCCTGTTTTCGGTTATCCGGAAAACTGCGGAACAGCGGAATGAAAACGAGATTTTTGACAAAGAGAACTCCAGCAAACAAGTTCGCCCCAAATTCATTCCAGTGTTGGAGGAGGAATCCATTTCCAAACCAGAGGATGAAGAGAAATTAAAACTGGGTCTATCGGACCGTGTCCGTGACAAGGAATTATTCGCCTTCCTGGTCATTGATAAGGAGGTCTTCGAAGCTGATTCGACATCTGACAACCGCATTGCCTATCACACCCAGACACCTACATTTCAGGAACTTCCTCGGTGGCTTGAAAGAACCATTAACCATGAAATTCGACGCGTCCGCTTCACCCATGAGAACTTGGATCAGGAGCTGGTATCCAAATTGATTCAATCGTCTCGAGTGGAAAAGTTAGGATTACTGGAGGCAGGCGAGGACGGAAAAATCGAGAAAGCCGAGAAGGAGAATCCGATTCAGACGTTCGGCATTCCTGCAGGAAGCATGCTCTTGTTATTCATGATGGTCATGTCCAGCGCTCCGGCTCTGCTCAACGGAGTGCTGGAGGAAAAGATGCAGAAAATCGCCGAATTCCTCATCTCCTCAGTCACTCCCTTCCAACTGATGATGGGCAAACTAATGGGGGCCCTGATGGTATCCTTGACCCTTTCCATGCTTTACCTCGCGGCGATGGGTTACACTGCGGCGCGATTTGAGGTGCTGGACTTGATTCCCATCTCCCTGTTCTTCTGGTTTCTGTTCTTTCTGGTCATGGCAATGATGATCTTCGGATCCATATTTCTGGCGATCGGCTCTGCCTGCAGTGAAATAAAAGATGCGCAAAGCCTGATGTTTCCAGCCATGCTTCTGGTGATGATCCCGGTTTTCACATGGGCTCCCATTCTAGAATCCCCTTCCAGTTCCTTTGCCAGAGCCGTTTCGCTTTTTCCACCGGCCACCCCGATGCTACTCCTCCTCAGAATGGCAATCCCGCCTGGGTTGCCATGGTGGGAAATCGCTTTGGGAA
Organism: Verrucomicrobiales bacterium; assembly: GCA_012959985.1. Taxonomy (GTDB): domain Bacteria; phylum Verrucomicrobiota; class Verrucomicrobiia; order Limisphaerales; family DUCD01; genus DUCD01. The sequence goes on from DUCD01000413.1 coordinate 36,270, forward strand.
TCTTCCTATCCTTCAGTTTTATGTTGGTCAGTGTATGGGCCGGAGCCAAAATATTCCGAATCGGGATTCTTTCTCAAGGTCAAGCGCCCACTTTCGGAAAAATGATCAAATGGATCATTTCAAAATAATGAAGCGTGGAGACTCACCACCGTTAGGTTTAGGGATCCCTCAAAAATAACTTCGCCCATTTACTGGAGGCGAATGGGGACTGAGGAGCAACGAAGCCAGAAGCCAAATTCGCCCCAACCCGATCACGATTCAACCGACACCTTCGTGGACGGAGACCTTCTTCTGTTTCGAGGCCTTCTATTGCGAGATCTTCTTTGCGAACTTCTCGGCTCTTCAGGGTTTTGATCGCTGGAGTCAGAGTCTCGCCTATTAAAAGGCCTTCTTCGAGAACCCGTTGACTGCCCGGAGTTTTGTTCGGTAGCGTCACCTCTGTTTTCACCGCTCCGTCGGGGAGGCGCCGCAGACCTAGGTCCGGGTTTAAGCCGCCGATCGGATATAAACAGCTTCGGCAGTTTTGCTATCTTATTGAATGCTTCGTGAACCTGCCTCGAGGAAAGGCCATAGACCGGTTTCATCAAGACCACCAACATCCATGCCTCTCGAGTTCCGGACGGAATCTTCTGCACCGGCCCGGAATCCGCACGATTACTGAGCCTTTGAAACAGTTTTCGGAAGGCATATAGAATGGTCAATACCGGCTTAACATGAGTATCCAGAAATCCCCATTCCCCGAAGAAAGCATCAAACTCTTTTTCAATCCGATCCTTGGATCGAGATCTGCCCGCTTGATTGAGGGGATTAAATCTCAGGTAATCGGTCATTTCATCATCAAACAGGGTGGTGAGCAGACCGAGCAATGCCACCACACTCAGAACCTTCTCATTTCGTTTTAGGGCCCACTTATCCAGACTTTTCAAATAGGGCTCCAGTAGCGGCAATGGGTTGTCCAAGGCACCCTTCTTCAAGTATTTCGAGTAGGGTTTAAGCCCAAGAAGCGCCGGTAACAATCCCAGTCGATCAAATTCCCTGAAAGTTTTCTCGGCTTGACCTGAGGTTAGAAAACGCTGTGTTTCCTCCGCCAGTCGATGGCGAACCACACCTTCCAGATTTCCTGAACACTTACGGATCGCTTTTTCATCGTTCGGGGTCAGCTCCCAATCCATTCTTTCTTTGAATCGCACCGCTCGCAGCATACGCACGGGATCTTCCCTAAAAGATCGACTCGGACTGACAATCGATCGAATAACCTGACGATTCAGATCCTTGAGCCCCCCCACAAAATCGATCAGGACAAACTGGCCCGGATCAAATGCCATGGCGTTAATGGTGAAATCCCGTCGAAGCGCATCATCCTCCGGCGAACCGAAGGAATTCTCCCGTTTAATCATCTGCCCTTGGGCTTGCTTCTTAGGCTGCTTTCGAAAAGTAGAAACCTCGACCTCAATCCCCCCCTGATTGACAAGCACCAAACGAAATCGACGCCCGATCATTCTGGAATTCCGAAAAGCCGCAGTCACCTGCTTGGGGCGGGCTGTGGTGACAATATCAAAATCCTTGGGGATTTTACCGAGAAGCATATCCCGGACGGCCCCACCGACGATCAAGGTCAAATGGCCATTTTGATTTAAGCGCTCGACAATTTGAAAAACACCACGATGAATCTGTCCACGTTTTATGGAATGCTTGCCCGGCCCAATCAACGCTGGACACCCTCCCAATCGTCGATGCAACTCCTCAAACTCTGCGGGCACTTTGGGTCGGACTAATCGTCCCACTTTTCGTGTCACCTCTCTAAATACTGATAATAACCGTTCATTTCCCATAATGGATACTCAGGCAAGCCTGAAAAAGAGGCACTAAGCTGATCTTCCACCCTATTGTCAAGTTAAATCATGCCTTAACAATCTGAATTTCAGCCCACAGGAGGCACGGCAGGAGTCAGTGGATAGTGGATTTAACTAAGGAATAACCTAGAACGATCACCTCGACACGCCGACTTCCCGTCTAAAGACCGCTCCAAGAAAGCTTTGGTTTCCCACAAGCAAACGGGATGAAATTGCCGTGATCAGATGTAGAATTACATTCAGAAAAAGATTGATTTAGCACCATAACACCACCGAATGGGTGCCAATATGAATTTATCACTCAAGACCATACCGCCAGCCCTGCATAGGCAACTCAAGGAAAAAGCGGCTGAACATGGGCGCAGTTTAAGCAAAGAGAGTCTTTCGACTCTTGAATTGGCCGTTCGTCCCAGGATATTTAATGAAGAGGATTTCCTAGATCAAGTAAGGAAAAAAAGGAGGAAATTCAAACTGAATCTGACCATTGAGAAAATAGAGTCTGCTATCCATGAAGGCAGGCAATGATTGTCGTGGACACCAACATTCTGGCGTTTTTATTTATCCAGGGAGACCACTCTGCTTCCGTCGAAGGATTATCCAAGAAAGACTCCAACTGGGTGGCACCCACTTTATGGAAAGATGAATTTATCAATACTTTAAGCACCTATGAACGAATGGGCGAATTGGAATATGCAGATTGCCTGGAGTTAATAGAGCAGGCAGATGAGCTGATGCATGACAAAAGTTTTCAATTGCCTTCACACAGAGTTTTGGCAGTTGCACACCGTCATTCGGTCCATGGATCCGATCTTTTTCTTTTCTATTTCTCTATGTCCTCTGTGATTTTTTTTCTTGGGCCAGCTCATTCATTGATCTATTTAGAATTCTCCGCTAAAAGAGCGGTGAAGTGCATATTGATGATTCGACAGACCGATTGAAAAGACTGTTGCCGGATTGCATGCTGCAGGATCGTCGACGATTGGAACGGCTGCTGAACGATTCAGGGCGATCTGGGCAGCTTGACAATCACCCTACAACCAAGCTCCGTAAAGCCATCGGAGAAGCGGAGGTTTCAGCGTTGCTGAGAAGGCACCGGGAAGAAGGCCTGCCTACTGTCGACTACCCTCCGAACCTGCCAATCACGGACAGCAGAGAAGAGATTCTGAATACAATCAAGCACTCTCAGGTAACTATTGTTCAGGGAGAAACGGGATCGGGCAAGACGACGCAGATTCCCAAAATGTGCCTTGAATCAGGTTTGGGAATCCGGGCGAAGATCGCCTGCACTCAACCGAGAAGAGTGGCGGCTCTCACCATCTCAAAAAGAATTGCCGAAGAGCTGAACCTGACATGGGGCAAGGAAGTCGGCTGTCGAATTCGGTTTGACGATCGAACCTCTCCCCAATCATATATCAAGGTCCTGACCGACGGTATGCTCCTTGCGGAAATCCAGAAGGATCGCTACCTCAATGAATATGATGCGATTATCATTGATGAGGCTCATGAACGGAGTCTGAATATTGATTTCCTTCTGGGCTATCTCAACAGCCTACTCTCAAAACGAAAAGATCTGAAGTTGATTATCACTTCGGCAACGATCGATGCCGACGCCTTCTCTGAAGCCTTCGACGGAGCCCCCATCATTCGCGTTCCCGGTAAAACTTACCCCGTAGAAGTTCGCTATGAACCCCTCAATGAATGGCTCGAAAGAGACGAAGAAACCAACCATGTCGATGCCGCTGTTCAGACAGCACAAAACATTCTAGAGGAATCAGTCCAAGGCGATATTCTGATCTTCATGCCGGGAGAACGGGATATTCGGGAAACCCGAGACCTCCTGCTTGAATCCACTGACACGGGCAATACCCTGATTCTCCCTCTTTTCGGACGACTCTCCTCAGGGGATCAGCAGAAAGTTTTTTCGAAGGCCTCAAAGCGTAAAATTATAATTGCCACCAATGTGGCGGAAACCTCCTTAACCATCCCGGGTATTCGGTATGTGGTAGACACCGGGCTGGCTCGCACCAGTCGATACAATCCTACAACGCATACCCAGCGGCTTCCCATTGAGAAAATTTCTCAAAGCAGTGCCGATCAGCGATGTGGACGAAGCGGTAGAGTCAGTGACGGGATCTGCATTCGCCTTTATTCCGAAGAGGATTATCTGGAACGCGCTGAATATACCATGCCGGAAATTCAACGCGCCAATCTCGCGGAAGTGATCCTCAAAATGAAAGCCTTCCGTCTGGGACAGATCGAAGATTTCCCGTTTATCGATGCGCCTCGCCCCAAGGCGGTGAGGGGGGGGTATTCACTGCTGACCGAACTGGGTGCGTTGGATCAGGATCAGCACCTGACCGAGATGGGCAGAAAGATGGCGAAGCTACCCGTCGATCCGACCATCTCCCGGATCCTGCTGCAATCCATTGCTGAAAATTGTTTAAAAGATGTCCTGGTGATTGCATCGGGATTGAGCATTCAGGATCCCCGCGAACGGCCCATGGACCGCAAAGCGGAAGCTGATGAAGCGCAGAAAAAATTCCGTCATCCAAAATCCGATTTTCTTTCACTGCTGAACTTATGGAATGCATACCAAGAGGAGTGGCGAGCCTCAAAAAAACAGGGGAAACTTCGAAAGTTCTGCCGCACCAATTACCTTTCCTATATTCGAATGAGAGAATGGGGGGAAATACAGAGTCAATTACGGGACCACTTGAAAGAGTCCAGTAAAAATAAAAAGGATGGTTCGGAGGAATCGCCCTATGCGGCCATTCACCGTTCCCTACTATGCGGGTTTTTATCAAATGTTGGAAACCGAGTTGAAAAAAACCTTTTCCGCCTGAGTGGAGACCGCAAGGCAATGGTATTCCCGGGTTCAACCCTGTTTTCAAATACCAATAAAAACACCCAAAAGCAAAAACCGCCACGAAAGGAAAAGCCAGAACCGGACAAGAAATCCGAATGGGTTCTCTGTGGAGAAATTGTGGAAACGTCACGGATTTTTGCCCGAATGAATTCGGTAATTGAATCGAAATGGGTCGCTGAACTGGGTACTCATTTGTGTCGGAAGGCCTACCGAAATCCCGTTTGGAACCGTCGGCAGGGGCGGGTTCTGATCACGGAACGGACGACATTCAAGGGCTTGGAAGTACGAAATCAGCGCGTGCCTTTCTCCAGAGTCGATCCAAAAGCTGCCAAGGAAATCTTTATTCAAGCGGCTTTGGTGGAAGCTGACCTGGACTCCAATCACAACTTTCTCAAACACAATGAAACGGTTCGGAGCCGAATTGAAACTTGGCAAACCAGGACGCGCCATGCCGGATTCCATGATCTGGATGATCGCGTATTGAGTTTTTACTCGGAGAGGTTGCCCGATATTTCATCCATTCACGATTTGAATCGGCTGGTAAATGACCAGTACACCAAGAACCCGGAATTCCTATTTATGGATGAGCAGGACTTGGTGGATGTTCCTGAAGAAAAAGAAACGGCTGGAGATTTTCCAGATCAAATCACGGTAGACGGTTATAAAGTACCCATTGAATACATCTACCGACCGGGAGAGGCTGAAGACGGAGCAACGCTGTCACTTCCGTTTCAAATGATATCGTCGATCGACGAAGCATTATTGGATTGGTGCATTCCTGGCCACCACAAGGAAAAAATAGAGCAGTTATTGAAGTCACTTCCAAAATCAATCAGGCGCCAATTGGTTCCCATCAACCAGACAGCTATCAAGATTGTCGAGTCGATGAATTTCGCAGGTGAAGCTATTGAAACAGTCTTGGAAAGAGTATTGCGAACCCAATACGGTCTCTCGGTTCCCATCGATATGCTGAGAGAGCAGAAGAAGAAACTTCCGGATTACCTGAAGCCCCGAGTCGAAATCAAGGTTCGCAACAATGAAACGATTGATGTCGACAGAAACTTGGAATCCTTACAGAAACGAATTGAAAAACAACAAACGCATTCTGCGAATTCTGATCTCCGAACAAAAACATGCCAAAGATGGGAGCAATACGACCTGAATGATTGGACCTTCGATGATCTCCCCCTGAAAATACAGATTGGTGAAGCGGCAGGAATGCCTATTTTTGGTTTTCCCGGACTGAGAATTGAAGAGGGTTGTGTCTGTCTGAGAATACACAATTCGTTAAAAGATGCGGAAGCAACCACTCCGTTTGGTTTTCAGAACCTACTGGAAAAAGGCATGGCAAAAAAACTGGCATGGCTCCAGAAGGATTTAAAGGATCTGAAGAAACTGGGACCCTATTTTCTGGAGTTGGGAACCACCGAACAACTATTGGAGAGCGCCTTTATTCACTTAAAGAATCATCTTTTTAAATCACAAAAGATTCTGCCATTGGAACGTGGCAATTATGAAACCATTCTCAAGCAGGCTGAGATTCGTCTACCGGGTTTAGTGCAAAAATTTTCCCGACTGCTGAAGGAAATCCTGGAACTTCGACATGAATTGATCATTGGCAAAACCGGATACCCTGAAAAATCCATGGACTTGAATGGACTGTTCACAGAAAATTTTCTATGCCATACGAGTTTTGATGAATTCTCAAGATTTCCATGGTATCTGAAAGCGATTCGAATTCGCATTGAACGAGCTTCGGCCAATCCGCCCAAAGACCGAATCCGAGAGGATCAACTCAGTGAATTCAGAAACGCCGTCAAGCGGATCCAGTCCCGTCTTCCCGAATTCACACCATCAATGAAGAAAAGAGCCCGCTTTTTTATTTGGATGGTGGAGGAATACAAAATCTCCATTTTTGCTCAGGAACTCAAGACTCTCCACCCAATTTCCGCCAAACGATTGAATCAATTCCTTAAGGAAAACGAACTTTTATGAAAATGTTTTCATTTTCTAAAAAAAACACTTGTCTCCGATATTGATTTTTTCTAGGGTCATGACGGTCACGATGATAGTTCATTCATTCGGAATTGCGGTGGGCATTTCTTCCACCGCTTTTCTTTTGGGGAAGCCCCCTCGAAACCATGGTCAAACAATTACTGACCAATCTGACTCGGAAAATGCCTCTGCTGGTGGCAGTTTTTGGAATCTCCGCTCTTTTTGTTCCTCATTTTTTCACTCCCTTTAAGCCATTTCTTTCGTGGATTTTTGCCGCCACGATGTTGGGCATCGGCATGGTGACGAACCTTTCTGAGTTCACTCCAGTCCTCCGCAAACCCGGAACCGTCATCAAAGGTATTTTCGCTCAGTTCCTGATTATGCCTCTGATGGGTTTTCTAATCGGACGGTGGATGAATTTTGAGCCATCGCTGATCCTGGGCATGGTTCTGGTGGGCGCTGTACCGGGAGCGATGGCTTCGAACGTGATTGCCTATCTGGCAAAGACGGATGTCGCCTACTCCATTGCTTTGACGAGTTGCGCCACCCTGCTTGCCCCCTTACTGACCCCGGGACTGATCTTCTTCTATGCGCACACCCAAATTGATATCCCTTTCCTGCGCATGGTTAAAAGCATTGTCCTGATGGTCCTTCTACCGCTTATTATCGGCCTTCTGATTCGACGATCCCATCCAAAACAAATCGGTAGAATCGATTTTGTTTTCCCGGCCTTGTCCAGTTTCAGCATCATCCTCATCTGCTCTACCATCATAGCCCTCAACCAGGAAAAAATCTTCAGCTTGAGCATACTGTTGTTTACCGCAGTCATCCTCCACAATGCAGCTGGATATTTATTCGGTTACCAGGCCGGTCGGCTTTTTCGATTCGATACGCGGATGAAAAAAACTCTGTCGATTGAGGTTGGAATGCAGAATGCAGGAATGGGAGCCGTATTGGCTCTGAATCACTTTGATGCGGAGACGGCTCTCATCCCGGCCGTGTTTGCAGTCTGGTGTGTAATCACGGCATCAATTCTGGCTGAATTCTGGAGACGGATGAACTAAGGAACTCCTCAATAATAAATCCTCATCGCTTTTTCCTTGATCGTTTAACCGCTGTTTTTTCCGATTTATAAAGCGAAGCGGTGCGTTCCCTGACGGCTTCGGCAATAATATCTTTCATCGGTTTTAATGAGGATGAAATCCTATCGAAAACAGTCCGCCCGATAACAACAACTTCCACTGAGCTCAATGCCCGGACACCAGCGGCACGTGGCCGGTTATCGATCAAGGCCATTTCACCAAAGAAATCCCCGGCACCAAGTTCGGCAAGCACTTCATCTTTATTCGAATCCGGGTCCCTCCGAACCACTTCCACCTTTCCCTTTTCAATAATGTAGAAAGTGGTTCCCGGATCACCCTGAAGAATAATATAGTCCCCGGGCTCATAAAAAGCATGCGAGACTCTTTCTGTCTGATCGGTTCTCAGATGGGTTAAGTCTCTCTGAAAGACCACTTGCCAGGCCCAGTCGAACCCTACCTTGGTTCTTCGAGACCAGGAAGGAAGTTTCATCAGATACACCCCACGCCAGACAAACCAGGCCCAGAAACCCGAAAGGCGAAGGCCCATCATTTCCGCGACAGCCGTATGGCCTCCAATGGAGCAAAGTTGCCCCAAGGCCTTGTGATAAAACGGTTGAGTCTGTTCTCCATGAAGAACCCGTCGGATATTATGGGCAATCTGTTTTCCCTGTCTTTCGGCAAATTGCCCGGTCGGAGCGGAGACATGGCCGTCGAAATCATTGATGATCCAGGCACAATCCCCGGAAGCCCAAATTCGTGCCTGACCCTGAAGCCGCATATCAGGGTCTGCAATCAGTCTCCCCCGTTCTTTAGGAGTATTCAGTTTCTCTATGACCGGAGACATCTGAGTACCGATAGTGCAAATCAAAGTTCCCCCTCTGATCATGCCTCCGCTTTTGAGGCGGACCCCTTCCGGAGTCGCCACGACTGCCCGTTCGTTCAACATGACATTGATCCCGGCTTCGCCCATTTTTTCGCGAGCGAATTCCCGGAGATCGCTGCTGATTTCCGGCAACACCTGAGATCGGGAATGAACCAGTACCACAGACAAATCCTGAACCGAGATATTGGAGTAATAGCGAAGGCTTCCCCGGACAAGATCATTTATTTCACCGGCTGTTTCCACACCGCTGTATCCTCCCCCAATAATGACAAACGATAGATACCAGCGTTTGCGTTCGGGATCCGAGCACACTTCGGCTTTCTCCAATTGCTGCATGACATGGCTTCTCACCGCCAAAGCATCGCCGATTGTCTTGAGTGGAAAAGCATGATCAGCCATACCCGGAACCATCGTCAAGTTGACGACGGCGCCACAGGCAATCACTAAGTGATCATAGGAAATATCCTCGGAACCTCCTTGATCCGATTCAAACTCAATCCTACTTTCTGCAGGATCAATTCTAGTGACTTCCTCGGTTCGACATTGGACTCCGGGAAGCATTTGCCTCAATGGAGCACAGACTGAATCCGGATTCAGGGAACCACCGGCCACCTCGGCAAGTAAAGGATGAAATACCATATGGTTCTCCTTGTTGAAGAGAATAATTTCAACTTGTGAAGGATCCAGAAGTTTACGAAGAACCGCCGCACATTTGACACCGGCGAATCCTCCACCGGCTATGATAATTCGGATCGAAGCCATGGGATAATTTACAAATGTAACTCAATCGAGGCTCTGCGCCAACTGAAACAAAAAGAATATGCAATAAGGAATTCCCTATTCACCCGACTGGAGAAACACAAAGGCTCCCTTCTTGTTACCGACGACAAGGTCCGTTCGTCCGTCGCCGTTGATATCGCCCGCAGTGATCTGCCGACCACAGCCTGAATCATCATCGATCTGTTGAGGAATAAAGCGAATTATTCCATTTTCACGATTCAGCTGAAAATAATACAGCACGGCAGGATCACGTGCACCCGGATCACGTCCATTGTGAGCCCAGTAGCATTTGCCAGTCAAAATGTCCTTTAGTCCATCACCATCGACATCGACAAGATCGACTGCATGAAGCTGTGAGAACACCAGTCCATGAGAGTTATCTTCAGGCTTCTGATCCATTATTCGATGCTCGCGGAAAGTGATGTGGTTTCCTTCCTTGATATTCTCATACCAGCTGAGTCCGTATTGATGGGCCGATAGGGAGGTGATCACATCTGAATCCCCGTCTCCATCCACATCATAGGCATACATCTGAGCGCCCCCTCCCCGCTTACTAAACGGGAAAAGGTTTTCCTCCCATATAGGATCGCCTTTCAAATCTTCCGGCTGTCGCCACCAACCGGACGCCGTCAGCAAATCAATACGGCCATCGCCATCGATATCCCCATAACCAAGTCCATGAGCAAAGCGACTCCAGGAATGTTTCTTCGAGACGAAATGAAACTTCCAGAGATGCGTTGGATGATCAGGGTCGAACACCGCATACCCCAACCGACCTTGAAACATGCAATACAGGTCGGGTCTGCCATCCCCATTGATATCCCGAAAACCCGGCGATTCGTTGTCTACGTTGGGAAAAGCTTCGAATCGTTTCCAGTGCCCCGTATCGGCTTTCGGATTCCGAAACCAGTAACTCGGAGTCCCGGGAAAACCAATCACAAAAACATCATCCCATCCATCCCGATCAAAATCATAGACAAAGGAAAAAAAATTATTGTCTACATAACCTTTGTCATTCGGATAATCCTTAGGCGGGTAAATTTCATGTTTCGATTTGAATGCAGGACCTTCATACCAGTAAGGCCCGCTGATAACATCCCCATTTCCGTCTCGGTTCAGGTCCCCGAAGGTTGCTCCTTCCGAATAATACCGATCAGTCAGTCGCTGTTTAACAAATGATTTCGATTCATTGAGTTTATCAACACCGGCCGCCGGAATCGTGAGACTCAAAATCAGGGAACAGAAAATACCATGGAAGATACCGGGTTGAGAGATCATCGATGATTGGTAACCGGAATTGCTTAAAGACTCAAATGAAATAAGCGCATTAAAGCACGACTACACTTGAAAGTCTCGCATCACATCAGTGGAGCAGCAAAACCAGTGAAGGCATTGGCCAGTCTGAGTTTAATTTCCCGAAAGGTCAGATTGACTTCAGGAAAGCTGCCAACTGTTCGATACCGCTGGGAAAAATCGGAATGATACAAGGGGACGGGTTCCTGATTTTTCTTCAATTCATAGCAGGTTGTATATCGAAATGGCCATATATCCAGAATGGGCAACATCGCCGAAAAACTTGCGATAATTCCACTGAAGAAAGAAATCACCGGGACGTCTCGTCTACGGGCAACCGTCCAACTGTTCCGAGTTGAAGTATCACGCCCAATTTCCTTTTCCAGATCCTTGGAAAAATTTTCATCATCAATCAAGAGAAGGCATTCGGTATTCCAATTGGCTGATCGGGGATCAAAATTGTGAGAACCGATAATGGAGATCCGACTGTCGATGACGATTGATTTAGCATGAATACACAATCGAGAACCTTTATTCCGCAATGGCAGAGGGGTCGAATACCGGGTACTGAATTCAGGGAATTCTTCATAGTAATCAGCAAGGACTTTTTTGTATCGCGGCATCATTTCAACAATGTCTTCCGGCACCGGCTTGAACTCATGGATTTCAAATCTAAGTTTCTTTACCTGACGTTTTCGTTTCTTGTAGGAAGCGGCGAATACCGAAACCTTGTCGGTAGAAGCCAAACTGTTGGAGGAACAGATAATTCTTAGGTCCGGATTGTTCTTCCTCATCATTGAAAACATCCGAACTGCCTCGGACGTCAGAATCAAATAGGGAGTCTGAAATACAAGTCGCTGTTCAGAGTTCTCAATATATTCTCTGATGGCTTGAAAATCGGACTCAACCGTTCCGAGATTGGTGGCATTCCTTCGATTTTTTTCTGGGGAATCTGAAAAATACCGAACCTTATCCACAGGGTAAAGTTTTAGAGAAGACCGCTGTTTTGACAGCGCGTATTGATCCGCGGCGATACTGAGCTCATTGAACTTTGAACGATCGGAGATTCCTTTGAAGCCTGCATCCGACGAATCCGAGGTAGCCATCATTCTGGAAGCGATGTCCATGAATCGTTGTCCCTGTTCAGCTAATTCATGATTCCAGAATTCATCGAAAGACTGACTCATCTGATCAACGGAATTTCCAATGACAAGCACATCCCGATCCTTGAAATTAAAGACGGGATCTCGGTCAAAATAGGCATTTTGAATGTTTCGTCCTCCGATGATACCAATCCGTCGATCAACCAGAAACAGCTTGTGGTGCATTCTTCGATTTGCTTTTCTGAAGCGTAAAAAGAGACCGCGAGCGTAGTCGCTTGTCAAGTTAACGGCGTTGGTGGAAATGGGGTTGAAAAACCTAAACTCAATATTTGCATGAGCCATCATCCATTGAGTCAACTTGTCCGCTGAACTGATCGGTATCAACTGATCGACCAGCAACCGGACCTTTACTCCCCTTCGAGCAGCTTTCAACAATTCTTCAAAAACAAACTCTCCGCATTCATCTCCGATCCAAAGGTAAGTTTGAATGTCAATGCTTGTGGTTGCTGTGCGTATGAGGTGAATCCGTGACAATAGGGCATCATCCCCAATATTGATCATGGTCAAGTAATGTCCCAATCCTGTTTCAAGTTGCTTTGCCAAATCCTGATACTCTGACGAAATAGGAGTGATATTGCGGATTTGGGCATCTCGATCTAAAAACAAAGCCTGAGCCGCTTCTATTTTCTGACCACTGTTGACGACACACCCATTCAGGAGAACGCAGAATACCAGCAGAACAAAAGTTTCCGCATCGAAGCGTTTCAGAATTTGTTTCAGGAGGTCCATTGAAATTGGTTTTGAAAGACTCTGCAACAGGAATGGATTAACAAGTTACTTGAATTCAGGATGAACACTGAGGAGACGTTTCATTTCATCGGGAATAGGGACCGCCTTCATTTTACCGGAATCCTGGTTTTCAACACAGATCACCGTCAATTCGCCTTCTGCTGCAGGAGGGTCACCCGGATTACTGAGATTATAAAATCGAAGGCAATAATGTATTGTCTTGTGTCGAATCTCCTGCACATACAAATGAATCTCCACTTCGTCTTCAAATTTCAGCGGACTCTTATACCGACATGCAGCATGCACTCTCGGTAACCCGAAAGAACGACTAATTTGCTTCATGAGAACCGAAAAACCAAGGGAACGATAAAACTCATGTTCCACCCGTTCCATATATCGAAAGAAATTGGAAAAATGAACCATGCCCGCCATATCCGTTTCGGAAAACTGAACTCGATGTATCGTCTTGAAATGATCTTTCATATGCTGGTGCCGGGATGTGAAATGAATGTTGGATGGTTGATGGTATTTTGAGGTTATTGAATCGTTCCTTATAATTCCTGCCACTTTACGTTGACTGTTTCGGAGACATCAGAAGGTAAAGTTACGGAGATTTCCTTTCCATCCGGCCAACGAATCCAGACATGGGTTTCCTCGAATGGAGCCGCCAGGATTTGAACAAACTCGTCTTGAGATCCATCTCCCGATCCACCATGAATCTCGTGAACCGCTCCCCAATGGGTATCGTCATGAAGCCGGAGTTGGGCTCCAATACTGAACGGGTTGCCTGAATGACCGGTCAAACGAATGCGCCGGCCACGTCGCGAGGATTGGTTCACAAATACACGCCCCCCTCCGCTACGACCAATTACTGCCAAGTCGACACAACCATCTTGATTGAAATCACCCACAGCAGCGCTGACTTGGTCTTCAAAAACACGGATTCCGGAGGATATTGGATCCAAAGGCAGAAAACGTCCATTACCAAGACCTTGCAGAATCTGTCCGACCCCGGACTCCTGCCCCGCCTGACTCAAGGGAACTGCAGAACAGTTTTGCGCAAGGAAGATATCTTCAAATCCATCAAGATTGAAATCCGCAATCACAGCATTATTTGCCGGTGAAATCTGGGCGACTTCCGGAAGCGGAACCGCTTCAAATCGGTCTCCCCGGTTCAGAAAGATCATGGATCTGAGTTCGCGTATCTCGTATCGCTCCATTCTGTAAGGCAACAATGCAAGCAACTCATCAAGCGACATGGACGAATACTCCTGATAGGTGAGTCTCAAGCCCGGAACAGCCTTTCTGAGATCATCCAAGTCATTCTGTGGAACCCAATCGCCAAGCTTCCGGTCGAACCCGGCTTCGATCAATGTATAGGACTTCCGATGTTCCGGTTTTCCAACAACTAGGGCATAAGGGTAACCGGAATCAGCTTGAATAGAAGAATTCAAACCCCGGTTGCAGGCGAGCAGATCCATACGTCCATCATTGTCAAAATCAGCGACTTGGACGGATTGCCAAAGTCCCGAAAAAGAATCCAATCCAAGGCGACTCGTTGCATCAACGAATCTCCCTCGCCTGTTCATAAAAACAAGTAGGGATCCCCATTCACGGGAAAGAGCTAAATCAGGAATTCCGTCCCCGTCCAGGTCAGAAAAAACAGCTCCTGTGATTCCCCCCACAACATCAGAATCCGACATTTCGGTTTCTTCAATTTCGATCTCTCCTTGGCTGTTTCGAATCCAACAGCTTTGCATCCCTAAGGGATATTGCTCAGGCCTAGGGATAAACCCGACGAAAGCCTCCAAATGACCATCGACATCAATATCCGCCATGGCAATGGTCGAGGGAATTCCTCTATCGATCCCAAACAATACTTTCTTGTGCTTTCGACGGGAACCGTTGCCAGTGCTTAAAATCAAACCGGTCTCCTGTTCCTTCCCGACAGGCGGCAAAACGGATCCGAATGGAATCAAAAGATTGAAGAGGCCCCCTGCTCCACCGTTGCTCAATATTCCCCCGACGCCATTCACAAGGTATTCTGGGTTTGAATCAGGGTATAATGAGAGGAAAGTCATGTTTTCCTTTTCAAATCGATAGACCCGGATAGGGTTTCGATTGCCCGGGACAGAATCCCTACCGGCAACCAGGTCCACACGACCATCTAGATCGACATCTATCCATGAAACCCTAGATCCGATTCGTGCAGCTCCATAGGGAAGAAGAGGTTGTTTCTCAAATTCAATTGCCATCGACGTTGAAGCATTTCCTTCGGAAGGAGAGAGACGAACGCTGATTTCCAGAAACAGGGGCAAGTTCTTTGAAGGGAGCGGCTTTGAATTCATTAACTCAGGCTCTTGAATTTCATAGATCCGGTTGGATCCAACCTCGCTGATGACGCTGACCTTCCCGCTTCGCCAGAAAACCTTAATCTGCGATGAAGTTCCTTTCTGATCCAAAGCCGCAAAAACGCGAATGGAATCATCACCGGATAAATACCGTCCCCCTGAGAGGATTTCCTGGGTTTGAGTCATCTCACCAGCTGTCACCTCGATTCGGGCTCCCACGCCCATGGTGTTCGGACCCCGTCCGCGTAACCTCACCGCAATTCTAGGAGCGGTTGTCTCATTGCGGTAGATTAGGCATTCTTCATTGAGACAGTTTACGACAATGTCCAGATCCCCATCATTGTCCAGATCGCCCAAGGCCATCCCATGAGATATCCGGTCTGAGGAAAAACCCCAGTTCCGCCCTATTTCACGAAACTTCCAGTTGCCCAGATTACGGAAAAGCAGATTCGGAACACGAATTTCAGGTGTCGAAAGAATTTCACGTGAAGAGGTCCGCATCGTTCGTTTTTCATCACTCCGTTTCGCCAGACGATCCCGGTCGTTGGGATTGTGGAGATGGCCATTTGTCACCAGCAGGTCCTCGTATCCGTCCAGATCAACATCCAGGAAAACTGGAGACCATGACCAGTCGGATGCCTCCACTCCGCTGTACCAGGCAATTTCAGAAAACGTCAAATCTTTGCGCTGATGATAAAGCATGTTCCTTGGAGCCTGGGGAAGATCACCGGGCGATTCACCTCGAAAGAGCGTCATTTGTTGACGCTTCCGATGATCCAGCCTTCGACTCAACATTTCAGTCACAAAAATATCAGGCAATCCATCACGGTCGATATCGGCAAAATCAACACCCATTGAAGCGTAACTCATGATGCGAAATGCTGAGCCACTCATTTCGTTGAATCGACCCTGTCCGTCGTTGATCCATAATCGATCGGGTGTCTGAAAATCATTGCACACAAATATATCAGGGTGTCGGTCCTGATTAACATCATAGAACATGACCGCCAATCCGAAATCCGAAGGTTCCTCCATGACGGAGCCGTCCTGGTTTTTGAAGAAACCCTGCGACCAGGAGACTCGACGAAACTGCCCGACGCCATCATTCAGAAAAAGCGCATCCGGGGCGCCAAATTCCACTAGATTACCGTTGATGATCTTAATCTTGTGGGCATACCTTCCGGTGACTCGAGTTTTTCCTCCGACAATTCGAGTGGAAATCCGTGCGCCTGATTTAAGCACTAAACGCTCACCGAAGTTTGCGGCATAAAGATCGAGATCACCATCCCCGTCAATATCCGCTAATGCCATCGAGGTGGTGCCGAATCGACTGGCAAAATCAGGAGACAATTCTGTGGTTTCCTTAAACCGGACTCCCTTGTGATTAATGAACAATCGAATCCCCGAACTCATCGAGCTTACCAGCAGATCCAGATCCCGATCTCCGTCAACATCCGTGAACACGGCTCCCTTTGACAATTGCCCAGTGCACGACACACCGAATGCATCCGCAACTTCTTCGAATTTCCAGTTTCCCAAGTTTCGAAAAAGCCGGTTCGAGTCCGCCATTCCGCAAAAATACAGATCACAGAGACCATCGCCATCCACATCAGCCATTGCAATTCCAGAGCCATTCATCAGGCTGTGGTTTCGGACAAGGTCTCTTTCCTCAAGACGATTGGTAAAGGTCAGCCCGGTAATTCGAGATTCCAAAAGAGTAAAACCATTGGGTTTAGCTCCCGTAAGAGGTTTGACGATTTTCGAACGTGTCTGGCCGTAACCATCCTCCCCCATGAAAAGTAAGATGGCGTTGAGCAGCAGAAAACATTGAAACGTAAAAGGTTTCATTAAATCTTCTCCACTCCACCATCTGAGTAGAGCACGAGTTCTTCAGAATCTTGAGGAATCACATGAACCGTAGTTGCCCCCCCCGGCCAGAGGACATGCACCCGTTCCGGAATTCCATTGTGCAAGTTCATGACTTGTACCGCTGAACTCTGCGACCGGAAACCCGACCCGGCATGAACCAATCGAGCCGGTCCCATAAGGCCCTGCCCTTCCAATCGCAGCACGCATCCGATTCCAGTTGAATTCTCTTTGGAAAACCAAGTTCGAATCCTCAATCCGGGACGAGCCAACTGGTTGACCAATAGTTGGGTCTCCGTTCCATTCTGAGTCACGGCAATATCCAAGCGCCCGTCCTGATTGAAATCGGCGACCCCACTACTGCGTTGCGCCCCATGAATCCGTATCCCTGATTCGACACTCGCTACGGCGGTCAGAGTTCCCGCTCCATCTCCACTTAGAAGCAGCCCAAGGCCGGCATCACTTCGCGGTGTTTTTGATCCGTAGGCAAAAAAGTTCTGCGCCAGAAACACGTCTTCGAATCCATCACCATTGAAATCGGCAATATTCACACCGAAAGCCGGCGACCATTGCGCCTGCATCGGTAATGGAACGGCTTCGAATCGATCCCCTCGATTTAGAAAGAGCATGGATTCAAATGTCTGAACAACCTTATTCTTTAACTTGCCCTGATAAGCACTCAATAGTTCTTCGATCGTTTTTTCTCCAAACGATTTGTGACCGGACGCCATCTGACGAACCAAAGGGAAACTCCCCGCGAAAGCGGTCATGTCTCGACGAGGCCACTGTTTTCCGTCGGTGGAACTGATATAGGCTTCTAGAATCTCCGTTGTGCCGTTCTGATCCACATCGGAATAATGCAACACAACCGGTTGATCCCGGTGATTGCCGTATTGAGTATTGAGCCCCCAGTTCGTCGCCAGAATATCCAGCCTTCCGTCTCCATCGATATCACCCGACGTCACTCCATTCCACATTCCAGAATGTTCAAGCGTTCCCCATGCATCTGTCACATCCTTGAATTCTCCTCCTTGATTAAGGAGCACGCGGATCGCCCCCCATTCACAGGCGAGGACCAGATCGGGAAACCCGTCTGAATTCAGATCCGTGAAAGTGGAACCACTTACCAATCCCACATTTCTCCAAACCTCAGGTTGATGTGTGTCGAGGATCCAATTCCCATTTTCAAAATGGTATAATGCTGAATCCACCGATTCGGGGTATTGTCCCGGAATCAATCTCCCTCCGACGAAAACATCGAGATCGCCATCGGCATCGATATCGGCCGCCGACATAGGTCCGACCATCGTCCGGGATTGATGAACCGACCCGGCCTTTTGAATTTGAGAAGACTGGATCATCCACTCAAAAACAGATGACTGAACCGACGTATCCAACGATTCATAATTCGAGACGCCGAATAACATCCTGACACCTGACGTTGAGGTGGGGAATGCCAGGATGGAGACCGATTCTGCTGAAGTAATACCATCGACTACAGTCAAGGATTGGGGTCGAAATCGTTTCCCGGATTCATTCGGGTACCATTTCAAATCAGCAACGCCGGTGGCATCCATCCCGAAAAACAGATCATCAAACCCGTCATTATTAAAATCCAACCATAGCACGGGAGGTCCCGGTTGACTGAATTGGCGAGGCAGTAATGGTTGCCGTGAAAAGTCATCAAAACTGTTTTCAGAATGAGTGTGGGATAAGAGCGAAGAACCATTTCGAAACAGGGGTTTCGGATCTGCGGCAATCGGTGCGATCGGAGCCTTAAAATGAGAATAGGTTACTTCATAGACCCGATTGGCCTGAACGTCCTCAATTGTGGTGCGACGGCCATCTGCCCAGATGACTTCAATCTCCAAGGAATCTGACTCATCGGGAATGGCAAAAACCCGCATGGGATCATCTCCTGAAAGGTAACGCCCACCACTCTGAATCTCCTGACTTTGCACGAGTGTACTGGAAACCAGGCTGACACGGGAACCGATGCCTTGGGAATTACCTGGCGGGCCCTTCAATCGGACGCTGATTCTGGGACGACTTGTGAGGTTCCGATAAATCAGGGGAGGCGCATTCAGGCAACTGACCACAACATCCTGGTCTCCATCTAGATCGAGGTCTGCAAGAGAAATCCCATGAGAAACCTGAGTGGAATGGTATCCCCATTGCCGACCACGCTCTTCGAATGTCAAATCTCCGTTATTCCGGAAAAGGAAGTTCGGAGTTTTCAAGGCGGGGTATCTTCCAATGTTGTCTCGGGAATCTTTCAAGGACTGCGGACTCAGGTCTCGAATGACTTTCTGGACGTCCTTGTCCTGAGTGTCATAGGCATGCCCATTGGTCACCAGCAAGTCTTCATACCCGTCCAGATCCACATCCATAAATGCGGCGCACCATGTCCAATCGGAAGCATGCACCCCGGCAAAATGGGCAATCTCAGCCCAGGAAGAATCCCCACGATTCCAGAACAGAGTATTCATTCGAATCTGAGGCCGTTCGTCAATCACACCCACCTGATATTTCTCTGGTGTTTCGGGCCCCATCTGGGTCATCCGCAATTGATGATTTCGACTCAACATGTCCGCCAGAAAAAAATCGTCCACACCGTTTCGATCGATATCTGCAAAATCGACACTCATTGAAAAATGGCTGGTATGGCGAACAGCAAAGCTCGACATGGCTTGAAACTGGAGATTGCCCTGATTCAACCAGATTCGATCGGGAGTCTGGAAATCATTGCAGACATAGATATCCGGTCTTCCATCCTGATTAATATCCCGGAACGCCACCGAAAGCCCAAGATCCCAATAGGACTCAGACAATGGGTTGCCCAGTGGGTCCAGAAAATTTCCATCGCCCCAGGAAACTTTACTGAAATTTCCCTTGCCGTCATTCAGGTAAAAGGCGTCCGGTTCACCGAATTCCACCAGTTTACCATCGATGATACGCACTCGGTTTGCATATCTGCCAACGACTCTCTCTTCCCCTGCGATGGTCCGAAACCGCAATCGGCCCCCCGTTCTTAAGATTGAGTTGGCGCCATAATTGGCGATGTAAAGATCGAGATCTGAATCCCCATCGACATCGGCAAGAGCCATCGAGGTGCTTCCGGTTTTGGCAACCAGTCCGACGGCTTCGGTGACATTATTGAATTGGCCGTTTCCCTGATTGAAGAAGCAGGCATTCGGCCCACCACAAGAAGTAACGATCAAATCCAATTGGTCATCCCCATTGAGATCTCCAAAAACCGCCCCGGTGGAAGACTGATCTTCACAGGCAACTCCTGCCTGTTCCGTAACATTCTCAAACTGCCAGTTCCCCAAATTACGAAACAAAGCGTTTGGACCTTCCAAGTTACAAAAGTATAGATCACAAAGACCGTCTCCATCGAAATCACCTGCGGCCACTCCGGCGCCATTCAGCAGGTTGTGGTTGTAACTAACCCGCTTGTAGGAAAGCTGATTCGTAAACTCAACTCCCAGATTGGCAAGATCCAACTCTTCAAAGCCTTCAGACGAGTCCGATTCCAGTTTGACATCAAACCACCGAAACCCGTCTCCCTGCTTCCATTCCGCTCCCGGCAAAACTAAAGACAACAAACCTTGAATCCAAAGACAATAAAACCACTTAGATGGGTGAAAAAATGTCATTCACTTCACTTCACAACACAAGAGAACCCGGATTATTTCCGACCCGCAACCAATTGACAATAGTAAAGCGGTAGAATGTTGGATAGGTCTTTCCGATTAACATTAAGGAATCACTCAAAAACAACTTAACCATTTGCCGTAAGCGATTGGGGCTTCCGGCAAAATGCAAGGAAGGGGGTGGAAAGACTGCCTTTTGCTGTAGCGACGACTGCCCGCAGCTAAAAGGATTGCTAATTCCAATGAAAAAGCGCTGAGGACAGCACACGCTAAAGGGCAAATTCATCAGCAGCAGGCACTGTTAATCTCAACCTGAAGAGCGACCGTTTCCGAATTCAACAATTCTCTTTGCAGTCTGAAGCATCTTTTTTTATAATTGAGTTTGAACTATGAGCCGACGAAAGAAAAAAAAGCCTGAACAAAAGAAAAAAACACCCAATGGTCAATGGATTTTCGGAATGATTATTCTCGGTCTGATCGGTGCCGGCATCTACAATCGGATTCAACCTGAGGCCCCCTCGAATCCTCCGCCCCCCCAACATACGAAACCGACAACGCCACTCTCTAAAGGCTCCCCTACTGAATCGAAGGTGAATTCCAAAGGACCGGTTCAAGCGCCCTCACTGGATCCAAAATTAATTGACCAATTCCCAGGGGATCAGAAATTCGAATATGATCCAGACAAGGCCTATGAGCATCTGGACCGCGGCAACCTGCTTTTTTCGGAACAGAAAATTGCGGAAGCCGGCAGGGAATATGCATTAGCGTCAAAGTATGATACCGAGGAAGAGGAATCCCTGTTTAATCTCGGAATATGTTTCTCAAGGCTGGGAAATCTCGACAAGGCGATCGAATATTATGAAAAAACTCTGGAATTAGTGCCGGATTATCCTGAGGTCCTGAACAACTTGGGAAACGCCATTATGCGCAAGGGAGACACCCATCTGGCCGTCAAGAAATTTGAGGAAGCACTGAACATACTCCCCAACTATCCGAAGGCATTGAACAACCTCGGCAAGGCCAAGTCCATCCTGCGACTGGAAGGAGAAGCCATGGAGAACTTCGAAAAAGCTGTCGAAATCGAATCGGATTACTTCGATGCGAGATTCAATCTTGCTATTTCCTACCTCAAGCTGCGTCGACCGGAAGACGCCGTGATAGAGTTCCAGATTCTTCTGGAAAAAAAACCACAATTCGCCCCGTTGAAAACGTGGCTTGAAAAAGCGGAAAAACTGGTGGAAATCAAGAAGCAGGAAGAAACCAAGAAGAATGCCAACCCATGATCCTCAAACGAAGTGAAACAAAAACAGCCTATTGATTCATCACGATCCGCTCCTTCTTCGCCCCATCGAGGATCCGTCTTTGCGATGACGATCATCGGTATGTTTTCACTCGTCTTCTTCCTCACTTCTCTCAAAACCCCCACGTCCAACAGCCGTTCGGCAGCACCATCGCCGCAAACTCAGGTTTCAACCGTCCATCAGAATATTCAGGAACAAACCGGAACGGAAACAGCCTCTCAGACAGATACTAATTCAACGCTTCTCCCCCCCTCACCTATTACCTTTCCAGTGCAGGAACTCACCTTGAGCGAAGAAGACCGGAATTATATTTGGAGAACCGAACACCATGGAAATATTCTACGTGATTTCGGGTTTTCCACCCTGAGCGCCGCTCTTCTTAAAAACTCGAAATCAGAATTCAAGAAACAACTTTCCAATAAGTTTCAAGGCAAGCTGCCTACAACTCCGAAACACACGACCCTAAGTCAACCGGGAATGAAGATCGACCGCACCTTAGCGGTAGGTGAGCAATTCGATACAAAAGGTGCTGAGGAATTTACGGAATGGATATTTGGACTGAGACACATGTTCACCTCCGAGTTGAATGTCCGCTGGCATGTGATCACCCTGTCACCGGAAAAACAGAAGGATTTTGAAGGCGCCTGGCAGGGAACAGGAAAACTGCACCTCTGGGGAGAACATTCAGAAGGTCAACCGAGTGACTTGTTGATCTACTTTTCAATGAACATCGACAAACTCGAAAAAGAGCATCTTCAGAATAATGGCTGGCTGGAGGAATGCCGCATTGATGAGATCCTTCAGGGTCAGTCCCGGGAATATCTTTTCCGGGAGGTGGCTGAAGAAAGAGGACTTCAGATCGATCGATTGCATGACAACTGGAAATGCGGGAAACGCAGCGACATGGTCCTGAACAGCGGAGGAGTCTACCTTTCAGATTACAATCGCGACGGCATGACCGACCTTCTGATCACCGATGTCGCTTCCGAATTCAATCTGGAGCTTTACCAGGGATTACCCAATGGTCGCTTCAAAAATGTAACCCTCGAAATGGGATTGAAGAAACCTGGTTTAAAGGATGTGCTGCTCGCCGCCTTTGTGGACATCGATGGGGACGGTTGGGAGGATCTGATTCACGGTTGGAAGAATTACCGAAGCGGATGCAGGATTTACCGAAACATCGAAGGAAAACGATTTGAAGAAATCACCAAACAAAGTAATTTCCCTTACCTTGTGACCGCTGCGGAAGGATTCAACCCACCGGCCGGCCTCGCGATTGCTGACTACGATCGGGACGGGAAAGTCGATATATATGTCAGCCGATCCGCCGGCAGCAGTGCCCAGATGGGTTCATGGATTGACGGAAAAACAGGCGTTGAATCCAATAATCAGTTACTCCGAAATCTCGGCAACTGGCAATTTGAAGATGTCACTACCCGAACCGGAACCGACGGAGATGAACGGTCTACCTTCAGTTCAGTATGGATGCATGCCAATCAGGATCTCTGGCCCGACCTTTATGTCATTGACGAATTTGGAGATGGTCTTCTTTACCTGAATGAACAGGGAGTCACATTTAAACCGGTTTCGCTGGTAGACCATCCAACCGATTTCGGTTCTATGGGAGTGACCTGTGGCGATATTGACAATGACGGGTTCATCGACCTCTACGTCAACAGCATGTATTCCAAAGCTGGAAAACGGGTCATAGGAAATATTCCCGAAGGCGCCTATACCGATGACATCATGCAGAAACTGATGCGTATGGTGGATGGAAGCGAGCTCCATCGAGGCACGGGTAATCTGCAGTTCGAAAGGGTCGGACAGCAAAACCATGTAGATGCGGTGGGATGGGGTTGGGGCGCGGGATTGTTCGACCTCGATAACGACGGGTTCTTAGATCTTTATGCCACGGCGGGTTTCATCAGTCTTGACCGCACGAAACCGGACGGTTGAAGCTGCCTTTGGCAGGTTGTCGTGGCACAACCGTTCGACCGTGACTGTAAAGCTCCGGCACCTGGAGAACTGGATCTGGAACTCGAGGAATTCTGGGTTGACGATCCATGGCAAATTCAGCAAAGCAATAATTTGAGCAGCTTTGAGAAGAACCGCATCTACCTGAATCATCAGGGATCCGAGTTTATGGAGATCAGCCATCTGACGGCTGCGGACAGTGATGGGGATGGACGAAGCGTGGTTGCTGCAGATTTCCGGAATAACGGACATCTCGACCTAGTGGTCCGTCAAGTGGGTGGAGGGCCTCTTCTACTCTACGAAAACAATTTCCAATCGGGACATTATCTCACGATTTCTCTGAGAGGACGAACAAGTAATCGCCTGGGAATCGGGAGTCGGTTGATCGCAACCATCGCAAACCATAAAGTGGTGAGGGAACTTTACCCGCTTAATTCATTCAGATCCCAAATGACAAACCAAGTCCATTTCGGATTGGGCAAAGAAGAAGTCATAACTGAACTGGAAATCAAATGGCCTTCCGGTGAAAATCAAATTTTCAAAAACATCCAGGCAGATCGACACATCATCCTAACGGAAGGCAATGCCCGAATCGAAACCATCCAACCCGGTTCAATTTATCGACCCTAATAAACCACTATCCCAATGTTTTCGAAATCCTGCTGAAGCCATTGTTATAGGACTCAAACTGTGCGGTGATGACATGGGTGCCATCAGTTTTTCTTTTCACCGAAGAGGTAGACGAAACCATCGTCACAACCAATAGCAAAGTGACCGTTGAATACGGCAGGTGAGCTACCGATCGAATCGCCGATTTCATATTTCCAGAGTTCCTTTCCATCGGCTAAGGAAACCATATAGACTCGACCGTCTTCCGATCCGAAAATGACTTTACCATCACAGACGACCGGCGAACTCTCTACCCGCCCCTTGGTTCGGAAGGTCCAGATCGCATCGCCCGTTTTTCGGTCGACACAGTGAAGCTTTTTGTCGCGACCTCCGAACACCACCCGATCGGGAGTCACAGCCGGTGAGGAAAAATAGGGGAAATTACCAGCTTGATAAGTCCAGGTCATCTGCTCTTTCTTAAGATCGACACATTGAAAGACGTTATCATAATGACCGTAAAAAGCCTTACCGTCCACCACCGCAACCGAGCCTGCAATATAAGCTCCTCCGTCAATTTCCCTGATCTGTTTCCCCTGGGCCAGATCCAGCACATGGATCACCGCATCGCATCCACCGAATACGGTGCGGCCATTGGAAACAGCAGGTGAACCATTGATGGAATTACTGCTCTCGTATTCCCATCGCTTTTTTCCATCGGTAGCGTTGACGCAATAAAGCCTGAAATCATAGCTACCGAACAGGATCCACTTCTCCTTCCTGTCGGGAGAATACACCCAATTAGGAGATCCAAGGATCTGGTCTTCTGTTTCAAATTTCCATTTCAATTTGCCACTGCCAGCTTCAATGGCATAGAGGAATCCATCCGTCGATCCGACATAGACCCCATCGCCCAGAACCAGAGGCGAGGATTCGATTCCGCTTTCGGTCTCAAACGCCCAGATCTTTTTCCTGGATTTCAGATCCAGGCAATAAAGACTTCCATCATCCGATCCGACATAAAGTCGATTTCCGACAAGAGCCGGAGTGGATTTCACCAGCCCTTCCGTTTTGAACTGCCATAATAAGGAAAGGTTTTCTGAAATGGCCCCTTGCGCGATTCCCGATAAATTCGGAGACCCACGGAACATCGGCCAATCCATTCCCGGTTTCTCAGAAGATTTCGAAAAGGCACTCCCGGTTCCAACCAGAGTGATCAGGATGAATAGCGTTATCCGGATTCCCCATCCAGCTATTAGAGGGGATTTCTGCATTGTTTTCCAGTTCGTTGTCTTAATCATGATTTCAGACCATGGTCTTATGAGACGGGTTTGGCAATTCAAACAATGCAGGCAGGCACAAATTCGAATCGAATGATCCCCTTCTGTAATATAAGACTCCTTCTGCCAAGATGATCACGCCCCACCTTGCTCAGGGTTCCCATCCTTAAGAGTTATCAAAACTCAAGGCCGACGTAGAGTATTCTCCAAAATCAGAAAGGACGGGCCTTTTTCGCTCCATAATTTGGCCAATGCCGGGGGAATATCTCTTGGCCCCTTGATCACTGACCCGATGACCAGATCAATATCCCCATCGGAATCCAGATCGCCTGCGTCCATGGTCAACCAACGGCCGATAATCGCTTCCTTAAATGTGAAGGCATTGAATTTGAGGTCACCCTCGTTTTCCAGATAGACGAAGCTGTCATTAGGTTTCAGTCGATAATCCGGAAAATAGGTAATAGCGGCCAAATCCAAGTCACCGTCTTCATCAAAATCCACAGCCATGGCCTTGAAGGCGCCGTTTAACGGATAAAAGAACGCTTCTTCAAATTTATAATCTCCCTGATTCAAATAAATACGAATCCCATGATAATCCTTGTGAGGAGAACGGTATTCTCCGTTGTCTCCATTGGTGATGATCAGGTCCAGACGTCCGTCCCGGTTGAGCTCTTATTCACCAGTTCCGATATCATAACCGGCGTCACGCCCTATACTCTCAAGGTTGAAATCCTTCATTTCAAAATAAGAAGAACCGAAAACCGGATGCTGACGGAGAATCTCGTGGGTTTTAAAGGATCCTTTTCCGTCATTGATCAACAGATTGAAGGTCTCATAGTGCTGAGCCATCAGGACCGCGATATCCGGATGGCCATCTCCGTTGAAATCATGAATTTCAGACCGAACGGCGCCCGGCAGGTCCATCAACACTTTTTCTTGGAAATCGCCATTGTCCAGCCCTTGAAACAATGAAAATTTACCCGAAAAATTTCCAAACATACTCATAAGGACATCCTGATGACCATCTCCATTGAAATCGGCAAACGCTGAATGAGTGGGGCGGGGCAATTCGGAAAAAAGAACTTTCTGAAATATTTCCTGTGCCGATCCCTTCTTGAGAAACAGCAGGCTACCAAGGGGAATTTCAGAGGGATAAAAACGGCCGATACATGTCAGGTAAAGCCCTTGGTTGCCTTCATGAATCGATACGGGAATATTATCGACATTGATTGTTCGCAATAGGTTTCCTCTGGCATCCAGAATGTACAGTGATCGGGTTTGGGCATCTCCAAGGTAGATGTATCGCCCGGAATTCGAAATCTCTAGGCAGGTGGTCATGGCTGGAGAGACTCGAAACGATGGATTATGTAATTTGAACTGCCGCAATCCCAGTTGCAGGTCTCCTTTCGGTTCCTGCGGCAAAGGATTCGTGGGAGCTGCTTCCAGGTAGTATTCCGAAATTTGCTTATACTGTTCGTCGGCAATCAGCGGAAACCGTGAGAATTTTCCGGTGGCCCAGAGCTGAGCTGCTTCAGGATTACGGTTGATGGACGCCGGATCCAAACCCAATTGAATCCGCATCCGGGGAAGCACCCCATTTTGCCAGGTTTTCTTATCCAGCAGTTCTGGATGGGGATAGATGTGACAGGTCTGGCAATAGATCAGGGATAATTGCTTTCCCATCAGCAGTCGGTCTGCCGTCACTGGCGCTTCCTTGGCACCTCCTGTGGATGGACTTTCCGCAGTGTTCTGAGAAAAAACTCGAACCGGAAAAATGAAAATGAGAAGGAACGGAAGGAGAGCACACCATAAACAAAGCCGAATTGTTGGAACAATACGATTTCGATTCGCTGGATCGTTCAGTCTGCAGTCCGGCTGCTTGCTATCCATGCTTGGAGAATCCTTGAATCAATGTCAAACGGCCAGAAAAAACGAGCTGATTTGACAAAGAGCTTTGTCTCAGCACACCACTTAACCGCTACCATCAACCCACATGAGGAGCATTGCTTCTTTTCGACGCGATGAGACTGCGTTCTAAACTCGGCTCTATTATGGTTCAATCACAAAAAACACGGTAACTCCTGACTCAACAGTATACGGATTCGACTGGTCGGCAACGACTTCGTATGGCTCTTCAACATTCGGAGAACTCTTGAGTTTACCTCCTCCTTGCCAGGAAATCTGAACCAGCCCTCCCTCCAATAGGGAGATAGTGAGTGTTATTTCCTCATCAGAAACATTGGAAACTGGAACAAAAGCCAGATAGTTGAAATCAAGGACACCTCCGGTCATTTCCCAACGCACGGTTTTGACACCAGATGCAGTAACAGTGACAGGAATTCCCGAATTACCTTCCTCATGGGCTCGATAAAAAGCACCCGTGCTCCAGTCGCCGGAGCCTTGACCACTGAATTCTCCAATCCATTCAACATTTGAATCGGCTACCAGAGGATTCTCAACCCACCCGATTCTGGTTCGGGGGTGCAAAGACGGATTGGTTTGGTCACCACCGGCAGAAACATGAGCGAACACATTGTATTCCGTTTCATTTTCGGGAAAATCCCGGGTAAAATTGTACCAGTCGCCAACACCAGCCCATCCGATCTTGTAATTTGACGACACCGTGAAAGCGCCCCGATCTGCATTGCCCGTCCCGTTGAATTCAATCATTTCGGGAGCCGGTCCAGTTCCATTGGTTGAATTCCCTCGGTTGTCCTGCTCGATGGCTCTGAAACGGTAGGCTTTGGAGGCGTCACTGGAAGGATTATTCCCGGTTTCAAAAAAATCGATCCCTTGGGTTGCGCCCAGTCCGTCATAGGCACCACCGTCGTAGGGTTCGCCATATGGACCTCCGTTGGGCTTGTCCACACCATTAATTTGCCACTGACCCGGGTTCCCAGCCGCATCCGTGTAATTAAAATCCTCGACCTCAATGAACCGAGTGCCGGCTACGGCCTCAAACAGCCCTAGCATGCTGAAAGTTGTGGTGATGGCGACTTCGTCGCTGGCTGAGAATTCACCATCGTTAACAGTAAGTTTCAGAATCCAAGTGCCCTCGTCAGGAATGGTGATCGTAGGGTTCAATGTATGAGGATCAGAGAATTCGATTTGCTCCGGACCGGAGATTTGAGTCCAGACGACACTCAGCTCTGCAGGCGGATTCGGCAAACCGTCGTCTTGCACGCTGGCGTTCAGTTCGATCGGGGTGGGGTAAATGCCGACAACAACGTTCACGGCATCACCGGCATCGACTGTAGGAACGCGATTCCCGTCATTATTCAATCCGGGGGAAGCTGAACCAAGGCTGGCCCGCCAGTTGATGGCATCGTCACCATATCCGGACGGGTTGATGCGCTCAAGTGATGGACCGAATCCGTCGGCTTCGGAGGGCCAGGGTTCGCGATTGTCGTAACGAACACGATCAACTGCGATGTAAGGCGTGTTTGTCTCACCAGTCTCGGAATCAACAACAGGCATTCCGGGGCGAAGTAAGCTCAACGTCTCCCCATTATCCCGAAGGCTACCGCCAAAAGGACCGAAAATCGCAATTTCCTGCGGCAAATTGTTCACACTTCGAAACCGCTCAGGATCGACTGCAGATACAACACCGACTCCGTTAGGTGGAAGCGTCACGCCGGAACTGAATCCAAAGCCGACGCCGTCCAGTTTCCAAGTGTTTTCCGGATTCTCCGGATCGAACAAATCAACGGGGTGATCCGTGATATTTTTAATTTCGATAAACTCAAGATCGTTACCGGAAGGGTTGTAACGAATTTCGTTAATAACGACAGGTCCGACTCTGGGCCCGATGTTGGGCTCGTTGAAACTGGTTTCGATTTGAGGTGGAAAGCGGGAAACATCGCGACTGGTTAGGTAACGTCCAAAGGAGACTCCGGATGCACTGGCATCAAAACGGAAACCGTCGGTGTAGCCGGTCAGGTTTCCGTCTACATCAGCCGAAAACAGAAATGCTTCCTCACCTAACGAGCTAAAGGTAAAACTACCGTCTTTGCCAGGTGTTGGGTTGAACTGATCTTCCGTGAATACGAGGAATCCTCCAACCGGGATGACAACGTCAGCCGGGATACGGAATTTATTGGGTTGCTGCAGGTTGTCACTGATTCTCCAATGGCTGATATCAGCGGGTTCATCCGTAGGATTATACAGCTCAATGGTGTCCAACTGCGGAGCGTCTGTGTTGGTAAGGATTTCGTTAATCACGACGGTCGGAATGCCGGACGGTCTGTCATCTGCGCCGGGAGAACCGCCGATGTCGGCACTGGACCGCCAGTTACCCCCATTGGTCGGGTCGAAGGCCTCATTGCTGTTCCGGGGGACCAGGGAGAAGCCCTGACCGTCCGCGAACAAGGGCCACGGCGGGCCGTCGTTGTATGCAAAACTCAATATCTCTTCACCGGAGGCATGAACGAGCGTCAGTCGTTCTCCGCCGTTATTGAGACGACCCGTGTATTGTCCAATAGGAGCCAGATCCGGATATCGGAGTTGGAAATCAACGAGACTCTGAACAATGAGAACCACCTCCCCGGCCCCAATACGGGTACCCGGTGGAAACCGAAAGTCGATGCCACTGGTGAAATGGACGTCACTCAAGTCGATCTCTTCAGTGGTCATATTCGTCAATTCAATGAACTCCAATTCACCAACATCGGATTCCGTCGGGTGATACATTATCTCTGTAACCACAAGATCCGTGAAAGTTTGACGGCGAATGAAGGAGGCTTCGGTGAGGGCGCTCCAGATACTCCCAAACCGAGTGCGGGATTTGATCGTTCCGTTTTCGAGCAATGGGATGGGATCGGTGTAACGGATTGCAGAAGGGGAGATGGCACCACCAGAAAGGCGTGGGTCGCTCCCATCCACCGTAAAGTAAATCGACCCGTTCGGTGAGTTAACGCTGATCTCAAAGTCAGCGGCTACAACGCCGCCATGTTGATTGTATTCGGGAGCTGCCAAGGTCGGATAGAAACCTTTGGACTTGAGTTGATTGAAGACAATGTCCGAGCGACGGGGAAAGTAGTTTTCACGGATTGTATTAACCTCGGGAAGCCAGGCATTGTCACGTGTCAATGGCGTGCTACGCTTCGAATCTCCCCAACGGGCCGATTCGGCAACAACGGCCCGGTCGATCTGCTCAATACGTTTATCGAAGAGCGTGGTCGCTACTTCGACCGTCAACAGGCCCCCATTAAAGAAATGGCGATGGACATGATCAGCAACCAACAATCGAAACTCCGCATTCGCGCTCAGTTGCTGCCAGAACCACTGGGGATTGCTTTGAGGAAAATTATCTCCGGCGGGCCAAGGTCCGGTGCGATCTTGATTCACATTGAGGAGAGTGTGCTCGGCATCGTGCACAAAAGATTTAAAACCTTCCCGTTGATTACGGTTTCGGATTGAGAAAAAGTTGTTCGGACCTCTGTTCGCGCCAAAATTGGATATCGGGGCGTCCAAATTGCCTCCGTAAAGAATGATCAGCATGTAGTCGATCAGATTGGGTAGATCGATCAAGACAGGAAAATCAAGGTTTGGGGTCCCGTCAGGATTGTTACCCTGCACACGCTGATAGGCAGCATCACTCTTCAATCCTGCTTTGGCCTGCTCCCAAAGATCCCGCCATGCTTCAATATTGCCGTCGGTGGCGGCGGCAATATAGCCTTGATTGGTATCCACTTTTATAACGTCATAGTCTTCCTTTGAACCACCGTAGTAGGTTTCTCCAAAGGAAGCTTCCGGTCGTTCGTCCGTATTGTACAAACCCCAATAGTAACCATTGATGTAAAGGTGATAGAACTCTCCGCGCTCAGCCTGATGTCCCATGGCGAGCTGCACATCACGACTGAATTGGTCACGAATGAAGATGCCTTTTGAATCCCCTTGAAAACTCCATGAGTAGTTTTGGAAGGTCCGCAAGTCGATATTGTCGAAGGTGTCGGCTCCGTTGTCTCCAAAAAGGGGATGACGAAGTTTCGATTTGCCATACTCCTCGCGGAAGAAAAGGCGGAAAGCGTGTTTGGGGTTTTGCTCACTGCGACTGAATCCACCACGGACCCGTATCCCGGCGTCGATTTGAAACTCATCATCACCGGCAGGATCGATCAATTCGACGGATGCAGGCCTTTCCCAATCCCGGCCGTCTTGGCGTGGGTTGGCGTAGATGCCCCCGCTCCGACTGAAGAGGTCGTCCAGATCCATGACGATCGAGAAGGACGGAATGGTTTTAAGGTCATCAATGATCGTGTCGCGGTACTGAGGGCTGTTCACGACATCGGGATCCATTCCATAATCAAGCACGTTGGATCCCCACTTGTTTGGCCAACCATCTTGAGCCGCCGTTTGGGGAGATTGGCGGATAACATCATCAAGGAAAAGATAGGTTTGGGTATCAACGTTCGAAGCCTCGAAACCGTCTTTGAACGCCACCGCCCGAAGAATCGTTGTTTTTTCGATACGGATAGGGCCTTCGTATAGTTGTCCCGTATTTTCGGTAGGCGGGAGCCCATTGGTGGTAAACCGTATCTGAGCACCTTCGGTTTCAGTGGTAATCTCTAAATCGAACGGTTCCTCATAAAAACCACGGTCGTGACTAAAGTTGGTATCGGCAGTAAAGGCGAAAAAGCCGCCCGTGTTTGCTTCCCCGGGTGTGGGAGTTGAGAAGTAGTGGGTGGTGTCGTTTTCAATCTTGATGTCGGTCAGTTCAACCGCGAAGAGGAAATCGTCGTCGGAAACGGATGCGTTGAGCGCCTGAATGGCCAGCACGTTCTTTCCCGGTCTCAGGAGGTCGGGAAGATTAATGACTTCCAGAGCGGTGCTGTCGGACGCCGATTTAGCGGACGTCGCGGTTCCGTTCCAATCGGGGTTTTCCGGAGCGTTGCGACGGGCAACCTCTTCGCCGTTGAGATAGGCTATGAAACCGTCGTTATACATCGCGGCCAAGGTAAGCGTGTTGAACTCGGCACCCTCGGCGACCTGGAATGGGAACCGTAAGTAAAGAGAGGCATTGTGGCCCTTCAAGTCTGACCCGAGATCGGTTTCAAACGAGAATCCGGTGGAGTGATTATCTGGAGCATTGTCGGAAGAATGAGTGGTTCGCACGGCGAGCCCACCCTTAGCGGTGTCACCCACGAGGCGAAACGCGTTTTCAGTCCAGAATGAGCGGGTTCCTTGAGCGGCCCAGAATTCCAGCGAGGCACCGCCGCCCCACTCGTAATGCACGAGGCGGAGCTCGTAGTCCCCGGCTTCCGCGAATTGGAAGGTGGCGAGACTGTCCGCCGGCCCCCTTGCTCCGGGGAAAGCGAGGCGGTGGCTGCCGATGTCAAGCCCGAAACCATCGTCACTATTGACGCCGAAGGTCCAATTACCGGAAGAAGGGATGGTGATGGTCGCGGTGGCTTCGATCACGAAATTGTCGATATCCCCGCTCGCGCCTGGAAAAGGTTGATTGTTCGAGTAATGGGCGCCTCCGCCGGATCCGACGTAATTGAGTTGGGCTGCGATAACGGTCGTGACCGATGACTGAAGGCCGGGACTTGAAATCACGGTCTCGGCGCGGGCAAGATTGTTAAGGGTGGTCGAAGATTTGATATTGCGCACCAGGAATCCCGGGACGGAGGATTGATAACCCACAGGCTGCGCGGCGGTGCGCCAAGCGGAATCATCGAAGTCGGGATCGATCCACAGTTCGTTGAGATCCCCATTCTCGGGAACGAGGTAGGCACCGGAATCATCCAGGGTGACTAAGGATTGTCGTGTCACGATTTGGCCCACACCATAAGAATTGTCGCCAGACTGTTCGGGATACTCCGGATCGAACGCGTGTTCCACAGTGACCCCGTCGGATTGTATTAAGGCGAGGTATTCTCCGTTGGCGCCCAAGCTGAAATTCGTGTGAAGCGGGACGGTTGGATCACGACGATCCTTGCCGGAGGCGAAAACGATAAAGAAGTCTTTCGGATTGATCGTCACAGCAGGAAACCGCCATTTTCCGGGCAACTCCGGGTCGTCCGTCAAACGCCAATTCTCCAAATTCACGGGAGCGTCGCTGGAGTTGAAGAGTTCGATCCAGTCCGGAGTATCGCCGTCTTCGTCGATGAATGAAGAATTATTGCCTGCCATGAACTCTGAGATCTGAATTTGGCCAGAAACAGAGGAAACTCCCAGGAGAGCCGTTGCTATAATTAAAATAATACGATGCATTGGTTTATTATACTCTTACGCATCAAGTTTTCGGATTTAAACCTCGGAATTCTTCACAAACTTGATGCCGGGCAGAACAGGGTGCCTGAAGGTGGCCGCGCTGAGG
>DUCD01000414.1:0-957 GCA_012959985.1 Verrucomicrobiales bacterium
GGAAACTTGCCTTCATAAATCTCCGGTCCGGTCTGCTCCAGACGAATGGTTTCGCTACCGCCATCCGGGTGCCCTACGGCTGATTCCAAGTTTAGGAAATTTAAATAATCTCCATCCGGAGAAAGAGCCTCGACAGTCAGGTGTCCCATTCCATTGCGGACGGTCACTTCGGCGTCGAGGTCGGATGGGTTGATACGTCTCAAACTCCATTGTGCAATTTGCGACCAAAACTGACGGAATTGATCCCATTTCAGCCAAGGCTTAGCCCATAATGATTTTGCATCGGAAGTAAAGGCGACAACCCGGCCCAACCCGAACTGCCAATGAGCCAACAAGGGATCTCCTTTGTGGGTTAAAAGGGGCGTTTCAGCTCTGGGTTTAGGTGTGGTGGAGACATAACCAAGCAATTGAGGAAAGGCAACGCCTCCGAAACCCCGTACCACTTCGCTGGAGGCAACCATTTGAGGAATAAACGGTTCTTCCATGATCGCGGATTTGAGAATGATGGCCGCCTCCTTAATGAATATC
Organism: Verrucomicrobiales bacterium; assembly: GCA_012959985.1. Taxonomy (GTDB): domain Bacteria; phylum Verrucomicrobiota; class Verrucomicrobiia; order Limisphaerales; family DUCD01; genus DUCD01. The sequence goes on from DUCD01000414.1 coordinate 529, forward strand.
TGAGGCAAATCTCCAACGGCTGATAGGTCTACATTATAAAAACGCCCCCCACCCTGCTGTGCCATCCAGCTCATATTGTCAGGACGCACATGTCCCCCAATCATCACCGTGGATAAAGTGATTTTATCAGCGACAATGGCATCCATTGCTGCCTGATTGGGAATATTAGGATCCCCATCGCTGAACACAATAATATGCTTAAGGTTGGTGGTGGATTTCTTCAGGGCTTCATGTGCCATTTGGATCACATTCACGAAACTCGGCATGTCCCCCTGATTCATTCCGGCAATCGCTTTGGTTGCTTCCTGTTTGTCTCCGATGGGTTGCAGTTCGTACAACCAGCGTTCACTCCCATCCCACAGGGTTACTCCTAATTCATCATCAGCTGATAATGTATCCAGCACGTCCAGCGCCACTGTTCGGGCTACT
>DUCD01000414.1:967-2246 GCA_012959985.1 Verrucomicrobiales bacterium
GATTGCCATTGTTGAATTCCATCCCGTGCATTACTAGAACCAGCCCTCCACTCGGTAACACCTTCTTGCTGTCCAACTCCATACTGACCGGCAGGACTGTTTCCAAAGGAGATTTTCTGTATCCACCGGCACCATAGGCGTTGTCTCCCCCAATACAGACCAAACCAACTCCAAAATCGCGAGTGGCGCTGACAAGTCGATTCATGGAATTTTCTCCGAGATCACCCGCCGAAACATTGCTCAGAAATACGGCATCGAAACTCTGCAATTCGGCCAAGGTGTCAGGAAAACCTCTGAGGTTCCTCAAATCGACTTCAATTTTTGATGATCCCAAGGCAGCAACTAATTGTTTGTCAAGATCGGGAGATGAAGAGATAACCAGAATCCGAGGGTCACCTGAAACCGTAGTGTAACCAGTGAAGCGATTATTCTGTGGAACCGAATCATCTTCTCCTTCGAGTTGGACTTCAAAACCATAGAATCCGGTGTTGTCCAATCGTCTGGGAATCGAAAAAAAGCTCATTCCCGGTTGAAGGTGAACATCCTGAGATCCCACCAGTTCCTCGTTCTGATAAAACCTCAAAACCGCATCGCGTTCTTCATCCGAATGCGCAAAAACTTTTACTTCGAATGATTGCCCCTTCTTTAATTGATTTGGGATAGAAACCTTTTGAATTGAGATGTCTTTCTTCCTGGCAACTCCCATCGGCACGACATCAACTGAAACTCCAAGTGGAATGGACGCGAGGACCGCTGATTCACTATCACCCAGATTTTCATTCCCATCACTGAAAAGGACGATTCGTTTTTGGCCTGATTCAGGAAAAGCAGCCGTAGCAAGCCGTATGGCGCCGGCAATATCCGTTCGGTCAGTCGGCACTATCGCCAAGTAATCCAAAACCTCCATGACCGTCTGCGGCGTGGATTCGATAGCTGCTTCCGTTCCAAAAACTATAAGCCCCCCCCGATCATTCTCCTCTTTTTCGTCAATCCAGCGATTGATCAGATGCCGGGCCTTATCCTGCTCGGTTCCTGAAACACTTTGTGAGCGGTCCACCAGAAAAAAGACATTCATACTGTCTGCCTCTCGAAGTTGCTGAAGTCCAGCCAGCGCAAGAACGAGAAAAGACAGAACGGTCAGGCGAAGCGTCAACGATATCCCTCGTCGAACGGGTCCAATCTGGACGTCCGAATGCAAATGCCACCACACAATCCAGCCCAGACCGGGTAAAGCCAACCAGAGCCAAGGTAGATGAGTAAAGGTCCAACTCATAATTCC
>DUCD01000415.1 GCA_012959985.1 Verrucomicrobiales bacterium
GTTTTGATGTCTTCCCTTTTGTCGTAATTCTGCTTCCCTTTGCACAAAGCTAATTCGACTTTGACTTTTCCATTCTTCCAATAAAAGGAAAGGGGAACCAGCGACTGGCCTTTAATGGCTGTCTGTTCGAACAGCTTTCGGATTTCCCGTTTGTTGAGTAACAGTTTCCGGGAAGCGTTGGGTTGGTGGTTGAAGATGTTTCCCTGATGGTACTCGTCTATGTGGACATTGTAGAGAAAGACCTCGCTATTATCCACCTTAGCGAAGGCGTCGCGGATCTGAGCCTTGCCGGCGCGGAGAGCTTTGACTTCCGTTCCCTTTAATACAATGCCGGCTTCATAGGTGGAAAGTATATGGTAATCCCTACGAGCCTTGGGGTTTCCTAGAATCTGCGCCGATCGGGTCTTCATGGGGCACCCCGGAAGAGGGCAGATCCCTGATGTTGAATCAGAATTGAAGAAAGCGAACCCAGGATGAAATGATCACTGAATTCTTTTCAGTGATCTAAGAATCAGGTCATTCGAATTGATCGGCTTCCAAGACGGTCCATTCGAATTTCCCCTCAATAAGTTCCCTTAAGGCAACATCTGCCATTCCTAATCCAACAACTTCATCCACCAAAGGTCGTGAACCCACTCCTCCCCCGGCATTCAACTGTCTCACTCTACGTGAGATGATGTTTACCAAGATGTTAGGGTTTTCGACTTTTTCCAATGCCAGTCTTAACAGTTCTGAGTTCAAAGTTTAGTATCTCCTGAAAATTAAAACGAAAGAGGAAGATAGTCCTCCGTTCATGGAAATCAATAGAAAAATAATAAAATTCTCAGAAAAACGAATCTTCCCTTGAATCCAAGCTCAGGATCAGCCTTAACTTGCAGATTATGTCCAACTCTTCGGGTAAGCGGGATTCCGGCGATTCGAAACTCTTTGATTTCGAAAGCTATAGGAATAAAAAGGTACAGATGATCAATCGTGGCTTGAGTCGACTGATTCCAAAATCCGGGGTCCGTCCGGCGACCCTTCATCAGGCGATGCGGTATTCCTTATTTGCCGGAGGGAAGCGGATCCGGCCCATATTGTGTCTTGCTGCCGCAGAAGCCTGCGGGGGGCGTCCTGAGAGGGCCCTGCATGCGGCCTGTGCCGTTGAATGTATTCATACGTATTCACTGATCCATGATGACCTTCCGGCGATGGATAATGATGACATGCGGCGGGGGAAACCGACCAATCATAAGGTGTATGGGGAGGGGGTTGCTGTTTTGGCAGGAGATGCACTTTTGACGATTGCTTTTGAATCTGCCGCCAAAAGTTGTCCGGGGAAACGGTATGGATGTAGTGATTTGATCCGAGAAATTGCTGAAGCCGGCGGATCAAGGAAACTGATTGGTGGACAGGTGGCAGATTTGGAAGCTGAAGGGAAACCGGTTACTGCTGCCCAGTTGAAATATATTCATGAAAGTAAAACCTCCGCACTATTATGTTGTTCTGTGCGACTTGGCGGAATGCTTGCCGACTGCAGTCCAGCTCGATTGAAGGCTCTTACTGATTTCGGAACCAATGTCGGCCTGGCATTTCAAGTTATCGATGATATTCTTGATGTGACTCAATCTTCTCAGAAACTCGGTAAAACCGCGGGAAAGGACGCTGCCGTGGAGAAGGCGACTTATCCGGTTGTTCATGGCTTGGAGAAATCAAGGGCCACCGCCCGTAGGTTGACCAAAAAAGCATTTAAGGCATTGGAGATTTTTGAAGGAAAAGCATTAGCGCTGCAGGCACTTGCTGAATACCTGCTGGACCGGGATTGCTGAAAATCGATCATTCTGGAGTCTGAACGCTTTAGGAATAAAAGGCGTCGACTTTATCGGAGACATCACGGTATTCGATATCGACTTCGTAAATTTTCTTAAATTCCTCAATTGCCTGATCCGTCTGGTTCATTTTTTCCAGACAAAGGGCAAGGTGATAGGTTAGGTCCTTGGCTTCGTCGTCGAATACTACCTTTTCCTTAAGGGCGTTACGAAAAGTTTTTGCTGCTAAGTCGTGCATTGCACGGTGGGCAAAACATTTAGCCAGATAGTTCAGTGCCGGGATTTTACGGTTGGGATTGACCTGAGATTTTTGAAAATCCTTAATCGCTTCTCCGATATTTCCCGAATCGAAATTCAGCACGCCCAACTCATACCGGATAAAAAGGTCATTGGGAAAACGGTTGGATCTCTTTTGACATGACTCAAGCATAAACGCCTGTTTTTCAGCCAAAAGCCGATTGCGGGTTTCGGCTTCATCTGGTAAATCGGGATTCAATCCGGCAATCTTCTGGTCCATGCGTTTGACTTGTATCTCCTCTTCAAATTTGTCGATCTCCGGATCATTTCCATCGAGTTTTTCTTGGTGGATTCGGCAGTATTTCAGGGCATTTTCAAAATCGTCCTGCTGCAGATAAAGGTCTGTAATCTTGCGGATAGTCTTTAAATTACCGGGTTCTGCTTCCATGCGAACCAAGTTCTCTGCAATCAACCGGGATGCTGTTTCGGAAGTATTGACCTCTCGGTTCTCCTGTTCGAGTGAAATGGCTTCTGATTCATCTTTGAGAATATCCCGGTAGGATCCTTTTCCATCGGCCAGTTTATCATAACCGCCACGTTTCATAGTCCTTTTGGCCGAGAAGTCTTTCAGAGCCGTTTTGGCATCTGAGTGATCAGGATTGGCTTTACAGAATTCCTGAATTACCTGCTCTGCTCTGCCGACCTGGTCGATCTCTGCCAGTGCTTCTGCGGTGCGAAGTGCGAGATTGTAGTCACTTGGAGAATTCTTCCGTGCGATTTCAAAGGAAAGGATCGCGGTTTTATGGTAACCGGCATTCAATGCAGATTCCGCTACAGTCTTGTGTGCCAGACTGTTTTCAGGGTTGGTATTCAGTACTTGTTCGGCTAAATGAATGGCTTCATCCGGATTGCTGTTAATCAGAACCCGCGCCTTGGCAAGGGCCGGAGAAGCTCCCGCTGTCTTCAGAAATTTCTTCAGGAATCCTTTTTTTTGATCCGCCTTGAGAAATTGTGCTTTTCTCAATTCTTCCCGTCCTTCAAAGAAAGAAGGCTCATCGCTCAGAACTTGATTGAATATAGTGAGCGCATAATCCCAATTGTTTTTTTGAACAGCCGCTTTGCCCCTTTCAAAAAGATCTCTCGTCGCCCCTCTGATTTCCCTGTATGTCTTCTCTGCCATCACCGAAATTTAATCGCAACCATTAATAAATCCACTACTAATTTGACCGATAACGAATCATTTCGTGTCGTTTATTTCCTGAACCATTACCGAAACAGGGTTTGAGAATCCTGACTTTGTATGACATGTGCGGGAAATCACTGCCCGAATGGCAGTGCAGCGAGTCCTTCCATCTTCATTTTTCCACCGATCAAAACCTCAGGATTTAAAATCAGTATCCCCGGATTCAGAGGTGCTTTGATGTGGTAGATTGATGTTTCAATCAATTAAATCACAAAACTTGTGGGAGTTCTTTCAGAGGGAGACCCGTTTCTTTCTCAATTTCCAGTAGCCGGTTGTATTTGCTGAGACGTTCGGACTGGTTGATCGATCCGATTTTAATATAATCTCCTCCCCAACCGACTGCGAGGTCGGCTAACCAATCATCTTCGGTTTCACCACTTCTGGCTGAGATCGTTATCGTCCACTTGGCATCTCTTGCCTTTCGAATAGCCAGAGACGCTTCGTAGAGTGTTCCAATCTGATTGACTTTCAGCAACAAGGCGTTGGCTGCATTCGATTGGACCGCCCGAGCAATTCGGTCGATGTGGGTACACAATAAGTCATCACCCATCACAATCGCTTTACCACGGCATCGATTAAGCAATTCGGGCCAGTGCTCCCAATCGTCTTCAGCCAGACCATCTTCCAAGGATAGGATAGGATACTTTGTCAGCCATTCTTCCAGTTTTGAGATCATCTGACGGCTGGATAAGTCCTGTTCGTGGATTCGGTATCCTTGATGGCTATAGAAGTGGGTGGCCGCAACATCAAGCGCCATGGCCATGTCCTGGCCCGGTTGTAGGCCCGCGCGCTCGATGGCTTCCAGCGTCAACGCCAGCATTTGGTCGGCATTTGTAAAATTCGGAGACAGCCCCCCTTCATCTGCTGTCAATGGCCTCATATTGAACTTCTGGAGCGACAAACCCACGGCGGATTGGTAGACAGAGGCAGCCATGGAAAGGCTTTGATCGATGGAATTTGCAGATACCGGGACAATCAAGCTGTCCTGAATCGGGACGATTCCGCCGGCATGTAATCCTCCGCTGAACAGATTAATGGTAAGACGCGGCAGGAAATCTATAGACCGGTTGAGACAGTCGGCGAGATAACGATAAAACGGCACTCCCGATTCCATGGACTGGGCACGGGCGAAGGCAATGGACACGGCCAGAATGGCATTGGCTCCGAGTCGACTCTTGTTGGGCGTTCCGTCCAATGTGATGAGAGCCTTGTCCAGGCTGAAAACATGTTCGAATGCCTTCCCCGAAAGCATCGGATGGATTTCCAATTGAATATTGTGGATGGCATTTTGACAGCCCATTCCGTTGTATCGCTCCTTGTCCCCATCACGGAGTTCTATCGCTTCGGCGGATCCGGTTGAAGCTCCGGAGGGGACCGAAGCCTGAGCCCTGATTCCGTTTGCGAGCGTCACGGTGGCTTTGACCGTTGGTCTGCCCCGACTGTCCAGAATTTCAAGTCCGTCTATCTTATTGATGGTACTCATTGGGTTTTATTTTCATAGGCCTCGATGAAAGTATTCATTTCCCGGGGGAGTGTTTTCAATAACTCAAGGCAGGCAAGGAGCAGGGAACTGCGTTCTTCAATGCTCAGGTATTCCAAGGGGGATTTCCCTCTGACTCTCGAAATCAGGCAGGCGAGGGTATGACGGATGCAGCGTCCTTCTCTGGCAGAATCGACACACATTTCAGCATGATAGTGATCCCAGTATTGAGATGCCGCTTTGATGAAGTTGCGACGATGTTCTGGTAGATGCAACGCTTTTGCCAGAAAGTGTGTCATCGAAAACCCAATGTCGAAGGCTCCATCTCCAAAGTGCATGACTTCATGGTCCAGTAGTATCAACTTGTTCTGGTGGACCAATACATTCTTGGGACTGTAATCTCCGTGGGTTAATTCATTGCGGATACTCATGGTTTCACGAATCAGGGAGTTCAGGAAATCCGAAGCTTCCGGTACGCATTTGGCAGCAAAAGCATAATAGGGATCCAGTCGCAGACTCATGAAGAAACGGCGATCTTCGAAATCGTTTCGGTGTTGAGAATTCGCAAACGAAGATCGATGAATAAGTGCTGCCAATTCAGCAAACTGCTCAATCGAATGTTCATCAACGATACCGTTCAACAATTGAGCCTTCCAGTTCTCGTGCGGGAAGGGAACCGCTTCCATGCAGATCAGGTGTTGATCAAAATCCTCAAAGAGGATTCCTGGAACCGTTCCTTCCGGAAGGAGCTTTCCCAAAGTTTGCATGGCTTTGGCCTCAATGTGGATTCTCTTTGGATCGGCGAACCAATCTTCAGAAACCTTCAATCGGCTTCTTGCCTGTTTGATTACCCAGTCGGGTTTCTGCAACCTGGTCAGGTGAACTGTCCGGCCGGAGACTCCTCCTGACAATGTTCGGCACAACGGCGCTTCCCCGGGAGATATCTTTCCGTTTTGGCGGAGATAGGAAATCAATTCATTAGGGTTCTCAATGTTCATCCTCTGGCAACAGAAATGATCCTAAGGAAATTTCCATATAATTCCGAGCGTCAACCAAGGACCGAACATAATCCAGTAGATCCGATTCCTCTGAAACTCACGAATTCTGCGGAAGATTTGCATCATCTGCTACGGAGAGCAGAATTCGTGAGAATTCTGAAAGAATGATGAGGGTTTCCCTCTTATCTCAAGATTGACAGATGGCCCTCTCCGATCTAAAACTTTATTCATGTCCTCCTTGAATTCTATCACCTATTAACACGTACAATTACACGCTTATGGAGAAATATATTCTATCATTGGACCAAGGTACCACAAGCTCGCGAGCCATCGTTTTCGATCAGAAAGGCTCGATTCGGGCGGTGGCTCAGCAGGAGTTCCGACAGATATATCCACAGGACGGATGGGTGGAGCATGATGCCAATGAAATCTGGGAAAGCCAGAAAACAGTAATGCTGGACGTCCTGGAGAAAGCCGGCATTTCAAGTTCTTCTATAGCGGCGGTCGGTATCACCAATCAGAGGGAAACGATTGTTGTATGGAACCGACAGACCGGGGAACCTCTCACCAATGCCATTGTCTGGCAGGATCGGCGTACGGCCGGCGATTGTGATGAATTGCGTAAGCAGGGACTTGAACCCCGAATTACCGAAAAAACTGGATTGAGACTGGATCCTTATTTCTCGGGCACAAAGCTGAGGTGGTTGCTGAAGAATTGTGAAGGGGCTCTGGATGCCGCCGCCAAAGGTGAGCTCGCGTTTGGGACGATGGACACCTGGTTGCTGTGGAAATTAACCCATGGAAAGGTCCATAAAACCGATGTGACCAATGCCAGTCGAACTTTGCTCCTGAATATTCACACCGGGCAATGGGATGAGGAGTTACTGGAGATGCTTGAGATTCCGGAATCCATGCTGCCCGAAGTTTGTTCTTCCAGTGAAGTTTTTGGCCAAGTTGATGCCTCAATTCTGGGGGAGGAAATTCCTATTGCCGGGATCGCCGGTGATCAGCAGGCCGCTTTATTTGGTCAGGCATGTTTTGAGCAGGGTATGGCAAAGAATACCTACGGGACCGGTTGTTTCCTATTGATGAACACCGGAAACAAACCGGTTGTGTCTAAGAACAACCTCCTGACTACTATCGCCTGGAAGATTGGAGATGAGACTGTCTATGCCCTTGAAGGGAGTGTGTTTATCGCCGGAGCGGTGATCCAATGGATCCGCGATGAATTGAAAATGATCGAGTCCGCATCGGAAATTGACGAGTTGGCTGCCGAAGTGGAAGACAATGGGGGGCTTTATCTGGTGCCGGCCTTTGCCGGTTTGGGGGCTCCTTATTGGGATCCCTATGCCAGAGGGTTGCTCGTTGGCATCACCCGGGGATCCACTAAGGCTCATATGGCCCGAGCCGCTTTGGAAAGCATTGGTTTCCAGTCCGCAGATCTGATCGAGTGCATGGAAAAGGATTCCGGAGTCAGTTTGTCCGAATTGAGGGTCGATGGGGGCGCTACGAAAAGTGATCTGTTGATGCAGTTTCAAGCAGATCTTCTCGGAACGAAAGTGCTTCGTCCACAGGTGACTGAAACAACCGCACTGGGCGCAGCTTACTTGGCCGGCCTTGCGGTGGGTTACTGGGAAAACCAGGCACAGATTGCACAACAGTGGCAGACGGAAAAGGTATTCGAATCAAAGGATCGTACCGATAAGATCGGGACACTCAAACGCCGATGGAAAAAAGCGGTCGGTCTCTCCCGAGGCTGGTTGGATGCCGAGTAATAGACGATGCAGCCTACTGATTGTGTTCCATTGAAAATGTAGCTGAACTCTTATGAATCGCGATCCTGTTCTCGATGAAATAACGAACCGTACCGATCCCTTTGACATTCTGGTGATCGGTGGGGGTGCGACGGGGCTCGGAGCTGCCGTGGATGCCGCTGCACGAGGTTATCAGGTCCTCCTGGTTGAGCAGTGTGATTTTTCAAAGGGAACCTCCAGTCGGAGTACTAAGCTGGTCCATGGAGGGGTGCGTTATTTACAGCAGGGAAACATTTCGTTGGTTCTGGAGGCATTGAAGGAAAGGGGGTTGCTTTATCGAAACGCCCCTCACTTGGTGCATAACATGGCTTTCGTCATTCCAACCTACAGTTGGTGGCAAGGTCCTTTTTATGGCATTGGCATGAAAGTTTACGATCGAATGGCTGGACGCCTGGGGTTGAGTCCGTCTCGAATCCTTTCCCGGGAGGAGACGATCGAGGCCATTCCAACGATTGAAACAGAGGATCTCATTCAGGGGGTCCAATACCATGACGGACAGTTTGATGACTCAAGGCTGGCGGTAAATCTTGCCCAAACTATTTTTGATCTTGGAGGGAGAGCCGTCAATCATGCCAAAGTTGTCGGATTAATGAAGGAATCCGGATTGGTATGTGGAGTGCTACTAAAGGATGAATTGAGTGGTAAGGAGATGGAAGTTCGGTCTCGTTGTGTCATCAATGCGACGGGGGTATTTGTGGATGATATTCGAAGAATGAACAATCCGGATGTTTCGAATATTGTCGTTCCCAGTCAGGGTGTTCACTTGGTTTTACCCCGCTATTTTCTTCCGGGTGACTCGGCGATCATGATTCCGAAAACCTCCGATGGGCGTGTGTTGTTCGCCGTCCCATGGCATGATCACGTCATCGTGGGAACGACGGACACTCTGGTGGCTAAAGCGACTCTGGATCCTCTTCCTCTTGCAGAGGAAAAAGAGTTCCTTATGACCGAATCCGCTCGCTATTTGACAAACGATCCAACGCCTTCCGATGTTTGCAGCATTTTTGCAGGACTGCGTCCGTTGGTGAATGCCGGTGAATCGGAGGATACCAAAGCGATTTCAAGGGACCACAGTATATTTGTGGATGATACGGGGTTGCTAACCATTACAGGAGGTAAATGGACCACTTACCGGAAAATGGCCCTGGATGTAATCGATCAGGCCGAACTTGTGGCTGGAGTGGGTCCCAGGCCATGCTGCACAGAGTCCTTGCAGATTCACGGATGGACTCACCAGTCGCCACAGAATGATCATCTGGATGTTTATGGAGCCGATGCGGAATCCATCCGGACTCTGTCTAGAAACGAACCGGAGTTGCAGGAGAAACTGATTGAAGGATTGGACATTATGGCGGCTCAAGTCACTTGGGCAGTGAGACATGAAATGGCGCAAACAGTGGAAGATGTTCTGGCACGGCGAACCAGAGCATTACTGTTGAACGCTAGGGGAAGTATTGTCGCAGCTGAGAAAACCGCACGGTGGATGGTCCGGGAAAATGGGCGTAATGAGGCTTGGGTCAAGGATCAGGTCTCGAGTTACCGGGAGGTTGCCAACGGTTACGTGTTCTCCTGATCAGATGCCCTCAATTTTTGTTTTCAAGGCCACGGGAATTCAGTTCTTCCAAAAGAAAGGAACGCCGGTTTTTCAGGGTGTTCTTTAAATTCTCCATCTCGGTTTTCCAGTATCCCTGGTTTCCCCACTTTTTCTGATCCGCCTCCGCCTCTTCAGAAATTTGTTCCTTAATGCCATCGATCCAATCGAACATTTTCCCCTCGGTGAATTCTGTCTGCAGCAATTCCATCAATCGTTTATCAAATTGCTTTTGTAGAACGGTGTTTCGGAAAAATCTATCCGCGAGTCGATTCCATCCAGTGGGCCCTGGATCAAACTGGGTTCCTAGAGTAGAAGAGAGTTGGTATTCATCGAAGGACCAGCTCCAGTGATCGCCAAGGGTTCGGTCAAGGTCCCAGGGAAGGACAAACCATTTTCCGGATCCATCTCTGGTTTTGCCGATGAAGTGGTTTTTGTTGAAGCTGTCCCAGTTTTGTGTCAGGGCCGTGGCACACAGGAAATTGATGTATTTCGAAAGATCAAGTCGTCGGCTGAAGAATTCATGGGAATCCTGGTGTTTCCTGATCTCTTCACAGAAGTTTGCCAAGTCGTCATAAGGTTCTTTCTCTTGAGTTTCCTTTTGGTAGTGGCGTTGGTAATTCACCGGTAAGCCATGGTCTCTTTCGTCAGATTCATTCCGTCTGGAATCCGCCTTGTATAGAACGGCTCCTTTTAATCCTGCGTCTGAAAGATAATGTTTTTCGGGTTGTTCCACTTCAATGAACATGCCCCAGAATCTTCCGTTAATTTCAAATCTCACCGGCTGGGATTTGAGAGAATAGGCTCCGGACTGATTGTATATGTAGTAAGAAAGGACTTCCCGGATCATCGCCGGATCCTTCCATCCGGAGTTTAAATTCAAGCGGGAACGATTCTTGAATAATCGGTCTTTATTGAAGAAGATTTTATAGGCTTTCTTTGGCCAGCTCCGGGCGTAGGCCCCACGAATTCGGATCCGAATGTGATCATAGACCTTTCCATTGAAAATGAAGGTGGCTGGATAGGTCTGATTTTCTCTGGGATAATAGTGCATATTCTGAAGATCCTCTTTTTTGAGAAGTAGAGAATAGGCGGGGAGTTTGGTGTTGATGTTTTTATCTCTTATATAACAGGCAAAATTCGGCGTGGGCAACTCGGCTGCCGGGAACCTTGTTATAGTTTCATCAATAGCGGTTATACTGAACCAGTAACGGATCAATGTGGAATCCGGCAGTGGAGGAATTTCAGCGCTTGCCCGGTAGGTTTTGTGGTCGCCGGATAATTCCAGGTTTGCTGGAAAGATATATTCGTTACCGTCGATGCTCAAATGAAGATTGAGTAGATCCACAGTTAGTGCGTTTTGAATCTCGGCCGTGATCCGGATCGGTTCTTTGGAATTCGGAGATTCAGGAAAGTGCTTCACTTTGTGAATCCAGGGGATGGTCTTCTCGACTGCTGGTGGTTCATGGAGTCCCGGATTGGGTGTTTGGGCAGACCAGTTTGACGGATCGTCGCCGAGTCTGCCAGGGGTGTTTCGATTCAGGGATCGACCTTTTCCATCCGTAGATGCCGGCCATGGGGAAAGGTCTCGGTAGAACACTTCATCGGCCATCCGGTTCTCGGAGTCTACTAAACGTAATCTTTCCCCCGAATTTCTCAAGCCCCCTTGATAGACTCCGGCAATTTTCACTTTGTTTCCGAATTCTTTTGTAAAAGCCTGTAAGTTTCGACAGAGAATCCATGTTTCTCCTGGTGACAAAATTTGCATTGATGGGGAATCGAACTTGAAATCTATCCCCTTGGAAAATCCCCAACCATCCAGGGTAACCGGCTCCTTTATCGCATTACTGATCTCGACGAATTCAATGGATTCCGAGTTGCCGGTAGGGTGGTAATGAATCTCACTTATGAAAACCGAAGCTGATCGTTTTTCCTCGCTTAGTTCAAGCGGTTCAACGGTGAATTGAACGGCTGTGTCATCGAGGTGGACCTTCAATCGAGGCGTCTCTAAATCCTCAATTGGGAGAGGAAGCTGATAAGGTTGGGGGCGGGGGGGGCGGTTTTGACGATAAGATCTGCCCTGTTGAAAGCGTTCATATTGCTTCCGTTCAATTCGTCGGTGTTGTAACCATTTGATCTCAAAAAAACCAAACAGGCAAAGAAGGGTCAGAGCAACAAGTGCCCGGCGATTTCTTTTTGATAATCCCATCACTCCAATTCTGGTTTACCAGCCAAGGTCTATGAAATAACGCTGATTTGCTGTATGTGTCCTATGGTAGCTCAGAGTCGCCCGGCCTGGCGAGCCCCTGAGCCTTTGACTTTCATGGATGAATCGCCTAGATCCAATCGCATTTTATCAGCCAATTTCTGGATTATTTTGACCACTTCGGGGTGTGCCCCTTTTACATCCCTGGTTTCTCCAATATCAATTTCCAAGTCGAAAAGGGAAAGGCCGATTTTGGTTTGAGAATAATCGGTCGGAATGCCATTTGTCCCTCCGGGGCGACCCGCCATGGTGCGGTAGCCATGGGGAAAATGCAGTTTCCATTTCCCCATTCGCACAGCCTGCAACTGGCTGCCATAATACATGAAATAAGCTTCCTGAGGACTCTTAGCCCCTGAGGTTCCCTTGATCAGTGGCCAGATGTTTTTTCCGTCAATTTTATGTTTTGGCAGTTCAGCACCGATGAGTTTCGCGACGGTCGGGAGGATGTCGATGGTCATGACCGGTTCCGAACAGACACTACCAGCCGGGATGGTTCCCGGCCACCACATCAAAGTCGATTCCCGACATCCTCCATCGAACATTGTGCCTTTGCCTTCACGTAAAGGACCCGCGGAACCTGCATGGTCGCCGTAGCTGAGCCAGGGGCCGTTGTCCGCCGTGAATATGACCAACGTGTTCTTTTCCAGGTTATGTTTGCGCAGGGTGTCCAGGACTTGACCCACTGACCAATCCACCTCCATCATAACATCGCCAAATAAACCCTGCCCACTCTTCCCTTTGAATTTCTCCGAAACATAAAGAGGAACATGGACCATGGAATGAGGCAGGTAGAGAAAGAAGGGGCGATCCTTATTGGACTCAATGAATTGGACGGATCGTTTTGTGTACTCCGTTGTCAAGTCTTCCTGGTCAATGGGCTTCATCCGAGGATTGATGATTTTGTTTTTTTCAATAAGTGGAAGGTGAGTCCATTTTTCTAATCTCTCTTCCATCGGAAGATGACGAACAGCAGGATGGTAGGGCCACATGTCGTTGGAATAAGGGAGTCCATAGTAATCATCGAATCCGTGTTGCATCGGGAGGAATTTTTTATGGTGACCAAGATGCCATTTGCCATAACAGGCAGTCGCGTAGTCTTGCTGTTTGCAGATTTCTGCAAGAGTCACTTCATCTGGATGAATTCCATGAGTTGCCTTCGGGCCCAGGGCGCCGAGAATACCGACTCGAACATTGTAGCACCCGGTAAGTAATCCAGCCCGACTTGCCGAGCAGACGGCTTGGGTTACATAAAAATCGGTAAATTTCCGACCCTCCATGGCCATACGATCCAAATTAGGCGTGGCGTAGCCCTTAGCCCCGAAGGGCCCAATATCGGCATAACCCATGTCATCAATGAATATAACAACAATGTTGGGTGGACGATCTCCCGCCTTCAGTATTGGTGTTCCAGTCAGAAATAAGGCGAGAACAGGAGTTAGGAAAACGATTTGAAGCCAATTCTCAATTCCTGAATGAGCAGGGAACGGAAGAATATCTTTGAAATTTTTCATTGGAGGTATTGTTTATAATCGAGATGGTAACTCATATTCGCAAAAGAGAAAATGTCATTTCTTGAATTTAGTCAGGAAAAAGTGAAACCATTCTCCTGTAAATCGGTGATAATTGTAAGGACTGCATCAATTCGGATTGTTGATCCGAATCCGGAAATTAATGAAAATCTGTAAACGCCGGCCGAAAACGGCGGAGGGTCGAATTGCCTGAAAGGGCACTCGAATATTGCGGTGTACTGCCTGGAAAGG
>DUCD01000416.1 GCA_012959985.1 Verrucomicrobiales bacterium
CTTCCAGTCCAGGTCCGGAACATCCACCCAAAATTCATCGCCTTTTCTAAAGAACCGGTAGGCGTCACCCTTCCAATCCATAGTGACGTTGTTGAAATCTGCTTTGACCGTTGATGGAGCCGCATATTGTGTCATCGTTCGGTGGTAGCTTTGATGCCAGCTGTGATATTGATCCGGATGACAGGACCGGCAATCATTGGAAGAGACATATTGGTCTGGACGGCCCTGCCTGGGCAATTTCAGACGAAACTCACCTTCTTGACGGAATTGATTCAATTGTCGAATACTGAATCCGGTTCCTCCCATGACCAGAAGACACATCAGGATAATGAGCCGAAACCGACTGCGACCCGAGTCGAAAAAGTCAGATGCAAAGAACGGAATAAACCCGGCAATAACCAGTAATGTGAAAAATAACCATTCCATGCATTAATTACCAGATCGGATTGGGGCGGTAGAGAGGTGTTGCCCATGGAGTTTTCTTGCCTTGGGTTAGCCCTCGGTCTTCGATTCTCTGGTTTGCTTCCAGATAATCCAGAATCGTGTCACGCATTTCGGGCGGAACCGGAATCATGCCGTTCTTTTTCTGCATCTGATTGAGGGTCTTTTCCCATGCCTTCCTGTTCATATGATTCGATGCAATGATGGCGGTTGAATGACACGGAATGCAGAAAGCAATCACGGACTCACGTCCTTTTCCCGGTTTCAATCCGAACAACAAACCGGAAGGCTCGGTAGATTGTTTGTTGACGACCTGGTCAGATTGCTCTGCAAAGGCATTTTCAAAAAAGAAGAAGTTCGGATCAAGGCATGATATCACCGCGATCAACAGGCTCCACACCAACACGGATTTGACGGAAATTGATTTCATACGACCTTGACGGCAATTCGCTGCATCCCGTTATTGAGATATCCTTTCGGGTTCCATCCGGGAACTAGCATGGACTGCATTTGACCGGTGGAATCCGTGGCTCTCGCCCAAACTTCGTAATAGCCCTTTCCGGGAAAATGAAGCGTGGACTTCCATCGTTGCCAGGCATAATGATTGACGGGAGCCTTCAATTCGGCGGAGGACCAGGTGGTGCCGAAATCGATGCTTAAGTCCATGGCTTGAACTTTACCCTTGCCCGACCAAGCGTGCCCGCGTAGCGGCAGTGCTTCACTTAAAGCGGTTTCCAATCCCGATCCGGGAAAGGTGATAATGGATTTCACCGGCATCTCCTGAATGGTTTCCATGTCCGACTCCGGCACCTCGGTGCCTGGAGCCACGGGGTGTTTGGGGACTCGATAGGAATAACCGGTCATCTTTGCCCCATCATGTACTTGATCACGTATCCACAATCGTTTGAGCCATTTACCTGACGTGGAGGCAGGCCAACCCGGACAGATCAGGCGCACTGGAAAGCCATGCAGGGCCGGTAGGGACTCACCATTCATTTCCCAGACAAGCAGTGTATTCTCGTCCATCGCCTTTTCAATGGGAACACCCCTTGAAATCGGATTCAACTGGGGATTTCCACTGAGGTGACGATCTTCACCATAATAGGCCATGAAAACCGCAGACCTCTTGACGTCGGCCTTTTTCAAAACATCGGCAACTCGAACCCCGCGATACCAAGCACACCCTACAGCACCCAGAGTCCATTGATTTCCTTTGGCAGGAGGATTGAAACCAGCACGACCATTACCGCCGCACTCCAGCGTCAAGGCGGCTTTCCGGATGGGGAATTGTCGCTTCAACTCTTCCAGTGAAAGTTGCAGGGGATTGCCGACTTCACCATCAATCGTCAGTTGCCAGTCGGTGGAATCCTGATTCACCGCCCGGGCCGGCACCATGCCGTTGTTTCGAACAAAGTGACGGTGGTTGGGAGTGAAATCATCATCCAGTAGGGTAACCGGCGTTTCGGCATTGATGGGCCGGTCATTGAGAACTCGAAGACCTTTTTTGCCTTCTATCACAGAAAAAGTCGGATCCTCGGCAAAGGCTGCCGGAATCAAACCGGAAGGCATATTGTGCGCAAAGGGGATCGGAGCCCCCAGAGCAGATGCCATCGTGGCCAGACCCATGGATCGGAAGAAACCGCGACGTGTCAAGGGATCAGCGACTCTTCCCCAGATCCGCTTGTCCGCTTCATCCGGGTTTTTCTGATAGGCTTCGTAAAGGGTTTCGGGCAACGGATCATTCATCGGACGGAATTATCCTTTGATGGAGATCATCACACAAGGCGTAAATTACTTTGTCTGGATGGTTTTGTCTGAATAGGTTATGTTCATCGAACTTTAGATTATGTGTAATGCTGCGTATCGCGTCTTTCCAATTGTTACAAGTATGGTCCTGTTGTCAGCCGTCAACGGATTTGCTCAAATCCAAATCGAAGCGATTCGCATGCTTCCAGGCGGCCATCCTGAATTGACCATCGCGGTGGATTCGGGTCCCACCTATATTCTGGAAGCAACAGAAAACTTCAGAGAATGGAATTCTATTCTGGAGTTTGAGCGGAAGGAACCCACAACCAGAGTCATCGATTCCCAAACAGGCAAATCAGCCCAACGGTTTTATCGGGTCTCAGAAAAAAAGGATCAGGCTGCCGAGGATTTGAGGATACATCGACAACAATGGTCCTCTTTGGATATTTCCGAATACACCTATCGTTTTAATTGGAATTGCTTCTGTGTTCCGGAATACACTCAACCGGTTTTCATCACTGTTCAGCAACATCGCATCACTCAAGTTATTGATGTGGAAAGTGGAGAACCCCTGAGTTTCGAGGATTTCAGCCGGTATCGTACCATCGATGGATTGTTCAACCTGATCCAGGATGCAATCGAACAGGATGCCCACCAAATCAATGTCGTTTACCATCCAAGTACGGGGTATCCGGTCTCAAGCTGGATCGACTATAATGAATTCCTGGCGGATGAAGAACGGGGATTTCAAACTTGGATGGCAGATTCCGACTTGTTGCAAATCTCAGAAGAGGACGAGACGATTGAGTCGGTAAAGGGGGATGCATTTTTTCTCGATGAAGTCGCCATTGAAGGGAATTTCTTGGAGTTGAATCTTAACTACGGTGGAGGATGCCGGGAACATTTTTTTATTCTTTCCATGATCCCGCCGGTTTTCAAGGAATCGTTCCCGGTTCAGGCCGATCTTTACCTGACGCATCAGGCAAATTCAGATCGTTGCAAAGCCTTTGTCCGTGAAACGAGATCGTTCGATCTTTCTTCCCTGGCTGAACTTCACTTCGGAGCTTATTCCACACCGGGGCCGATCATCCTGAACCTGTTTCGGTTTTCCGGTGACGAGCCGGAATCCATTGCAAAGCTAGATTACAGTCCCGTTGCAAACGAACACCTATTGTTGTTGAGTACCGTCTCACAAACCTGGTTCGGTGGACCTGCCGGTTCAGGCTGGGGAACGGATTTCACCTTCCGATTGAAATCCCTCGTGGATGCCTCGATTGATTTTCAAGAGTTGTGGATAGATGATCGGAAGTATGAGCCTTCCATTCAAAACGAAACATCACCACAGTCTGAAACCGTGAAACGAGGAGACAACATTCGGATTTCGGCTGCCTTCCGGGTGGTTCCAACCAATCTCGATGAAGTCTTCGATCTCAATGAAATCGAGTACAAAGATGTCCCGGAAAAGCAAGAAGGTCCCGAGTTTGAGGGGGCCGTATTGATCCGATATACAATTGGAGAGGAATCCTATAAGTTGATCCTCCCGAGGATCCGCGTGCTGGAGCCTATCGCATTTCCGTAAACTTAGTTTAGCCATGAGCCCGATAACTCACTTTCTGGTCGGTTGGAATTTGGCCAACGCTACGGAACTGAATCAACGGGAACGAATGATGGTTTCGGTTGCGGGCATTATCCCCGATTTGGATGGTTTTGGAATCGGGATCGATCTGCTCACTCGAAGCTCCGACAACCCTACCGATTTATGGGGCGAGTATCATCACGTGCTGGGGCACAATATAGGTTTTGCCGTAACGGTGAGCATTTTCGTTTGGTTAACGTCCAGGAATAAAATGAAAGCAACCCTCTTGGCATGGATCAGTTTTCATCTTCACCTGCTCGGAGATTTATTCGGTGCCCGTGGACCGGATGGAGATCAATGGCCGATTCCGTATTTGCTGCCCTTTTCCGATTCGTGGCAATGGGTCTGGCAAGGGCAGTGGGCACTGAATGCCTGGCCCAATATGTTGATCACAGCAGGACTGATCCTCAGCACCTTGATTCTTGCCCGTCGAAAAGGGTTTTCTCCACTGGAAATAATATCCTTGAAAGCCGATAAGATTTTCGTCGATACAATTCAGGCTCGATTCCGAAAGGTCTGAAAAAACCACTTCTCGATGGCGTGGTCTAAATCATTCGTGTTAAGCTCCATAGTATGAAAACGAATCCAAGAATGGATGCCCTGTTGCAACCAATGAAAGTGGGGTTTTGCCTTTTTCTGGGATGGGTCTGCCTTGCTTGTGGTCAACAGCCGACCGTTGGAGGAACTAAGGAAAAACGGGTCGTCCTGACCTTTGATGATTCAGTGCGATCCCATTATACCGTGGTTCGCCCTTTGCTGAAAGAACTCGGCTTCTCTGCAACATTCTTCATTACGGAAGGTTTTGATTTCAAAACCAACAAAGAAGATTACATGACCTGGGAGCAGATCCGTGGCTTGCATGATGACGGGTTCGAAATCGGAAATCACACCCGGGACCACATGGGAGTCACTGACGAAACACTGATACGTTTACCGGAGCAAATCGAAGTCATCAATCAACAATGCCGCAAATATGGGATACCCAAACCCGTCAGTTTCGGGTATCCGGGCAACGCCTTCACCACGGCTGCCATTCCGATCCTGAAGCGAGCCGGATTCAAATTCGCCCGACGAGGAGGTTCCCCCGAATATGATTACAATGAAGGAGGAGGCGTTGCCTTTGAACCGGGAAAGGATCATCCGTTGCTCATTCCTTCCATTGGGGATGCCCGACCGAACTGGACTCTTGGAGATTTCAAAGCGGCATTGAGTCGTGCCGGCGGTGGGGGAGTGCCTGTCCTCCAGTTTCATGGGGTACCCGATCGTCAACACCCATGGGTCCATACCCCACCAGAAAAATTCCGCGAATACATGGACTATTTAAGAAAGAACCATTATCGGGTTCTTGCCCTGCGTGACTTGGAAGAGTTCGTCGATCTGCAACAAATTCCTAATGACCCGGAAGCGGTAATGGCGGATCGAACCGATCAGATTCAACAGGAAAAGGCGTTCATCCGTGATTTGTCAGGGAGTTCTCCGTCGGGTCCCCCTGTTCCTGAATTAAGCCTGGGAAACGATTCCCTTGACGTGTTGATAAAGAATAACTCCGAATCACCTGGAATCCTCAGTGGACTTCAATCTTTGTTCCATAAGCAGGGAGCTCCTGATTTCGATGCTTTCGATCCGGATACCCGGGGAGCTTCAGCCGGTTTGAATTTTGAACACATCATTTCAGGTCACCCGAACAAGGCCAACAAATTTACACCGAGACACGGATTTTATCCCTTGTATCGAACGAGTGAAAAAAACAATGGCTTGCTAGTGAGGCGGGCCGCAGACAGTCCCTGGGAAATCGATTCCTCGCTGAATTATTCCTTGACGAACAAGAACGCCATCGACTTTACATTCCGGTGTCGGGTCAAGAACCCGGAAGTATTCGGGGAGAGAAATTATGCTGTTTTTTTCTTTGCGAATTATATGAATGATGTCGCAGATTCCGCTCTGCATTTTATTGGTATTGAGAGGGAAGGGGGAGCAGAAAAATGGATTCGGGCTGAGGCTCCTTCAGGGCATCCCGACTATAATGGGGGGGGCACTTACCGAAGGGTACAGGCAGATCCTTTGGAATATGACAAAGACCATAATTTTAAACTGAATCTCTGGAGCTATGACGCTCCGCGGTTTTCAAAACCGTTTTATTATGGCCTTGCCTCAAACGATATGGTGATGATCCTGATGTTCGATCCTATGCATTCCCAAACAGAAGAAATGCGGTTCAGCCTGTTCAAGTTCAAGCTGCCTCGACATCCTCGTCCTGCCTGGGATTTTCAATATGTTATTCGGCAGATTGAAAAAAACCGACCTTATGGTTTTTCCGGACGCATGGTATGGAAACCTTTTGTCAGCCGGGAAGACTGTCTCCAGGAGTACTTGAATTGGAGTCGGGGAAAATCGAATGAATAATTCTCTCATGATCTCGGAAAATCTCAGAACTGACCGAAAAACCTTCACGACTCATCTGGAGTGCGGGTTGAAAGGAGACCGTTACTCAGCAGACCAGATTCATGGCCTGTCAAAAGCTGGAAAACCTTTGCTGGTCAAATATGATTTAAAGGAATTGGCCTCAACAGTCACTCGCCATGAATTGGCCCAAAGGCCTGCGGATATCTGGCGATACCGCGAATTCCTTCCCGTCAGGAAAACCGAAAACATAGTAAGTCTGGGAGAAATCCACACCCCGATTATCCCTTTGCCCAACCTGCAGGAAGGAACCGGCACTCTCTATGTCAAGGATGAGAGCAGATTGCCTACGGGTTCCTTTAAGGCCCGTGGACTCTGCCTGGCGGTTTCCATGGCGAAGGAACTGGGTTTGAACAAAGTGGCCATGCCGACAAACGGAAACGCCGGTGCTGCCCTGGCTGCTTACGGTGTCCGGGCGGGAATCCAATGTTATGTGTTCTGTCCCGAGGACACCCCGGAAATCAATGTCCGTGAAATTGCAGCCCAGGGAGCCATTGTCAGGCGAGTTAATGGTTTGATCCATGACTGTGGAAGAATTGTCAGGGAAGGAATTCAGGAAATGGGATGGTTCGACTTCTCGACCCTGAAGGAACCCTATCGGATTGAAGGAAAAAAAACCATGGGTCTGGAATTGGCAGATCAGTGCCAATGGAAACTACCGGACGTCATCTTTTACCCTACGGGCGGAGGAACCGGGTTGATCGGTATGTGGAAAGCTTTTCAGGAATTGAAATCCATTGGCTGGATCGAAGGAGCGCTGCCTCGAATGGTTGCCGTCCAGGCAGAAGGATGTGCGCCGATTGTGAAAGCGTATCAGCAAGGTGAACGATTTGCTGAGACATGGGAGAACGCGCATACTATTGCCGCTGGGATCCGTGTCCCGGCGGCGATTGGAGATTTCCTGATGCTGGATGCAATCAAGGAATCAAGCGGATATGCTTTGACAGTATCCGATACCGCTATCCTTGGCGCCAGAGATATAGCGGCAGCAAAGGAAGGGTTTCTGATGTGCCCTGAAGGAGCCGCCACCTTCGCTGCTTACCAGAAGTCTTTGGCCGAAGGATTGATTGCATCCAGTGAGTCAGTCGTTCTCTTCAACTGTGCCTCCGGACTGAAATATGACTTGCCTCCTATGAATGAGATGATCGACCGCCACCAACCGATCCATTATTCGAACATGTTTTAAGCGTCTGAGTCGTCGGTTCTGTTGCAGGTTAATTCCCCTGAACATCAATTGCTTACAGATTCGGAGACCGTAACGTTTAGCCTGATTGGCAGGGTCCGATTTTCATGAAATCGTGACTTTCGCATCGAAAACACTCACAAATGAAACCATATTCAAGGGGATATCCATGCTCCACATGCATGGTTTTGAATAATCAGTCCAGACCTTACGGTCTCGGATGTGCGGTTATTGAAACTCCTTGGAACTTCCGGGAGAAGTTTTAACTTCATCAAGTGCGCGGTGGATTTTCCCCGTAAGATCTTTTGAGCCAACAGGCTTTATGAGGTAATCGCGTATTCCGGCTGCCAAGGCATCTTTGGCGCTGACGGTTTTACTGTAACCCGTGCAAAGAATGATCGGAATTTCCGGGCGGATTACCAGGATTTCTTTCGCCAACACGAGCCCGGTCATCTGCGGCATCGTCTGATCGGTTACCACCAACTCGAATCGATCTGGATGGGTGCGAAATGTCTCAAGGGCTTCGACGCTGCTCGTCAGGGCCGTGGCTTGATATCCAGCCTTCTCCAGAATGGTCCGGCTGATCTGGACGATGGGTTCCTCATCATCATCATCGTCGACGAACAGGATGTGTTCGCCTTTACCGGGAATACCGGCCTTTTTGGCCTCTGTCGAACTGCTTTGATTGTCGTTCCAGCTCTGGACATGAATTGGAAAGAAAACCTCGAATGTGCTCCCTTCGCCGGACTTACTTCGAACCGTAATCGTTCCGCCGTGTTCGTTGACAATTCCGAGAACGGTGGCCAGTCCCAGTCCGGTCCCCTCGCCGGATTCCTTGGTTGTGAAATAGGGTTCGAAGATACGAGCCATCACAGCTTCATCGATGCCGGGACCTGAGTCGCCTAATGAGGCGGGCATACTGTCCCTCATTCAAGCCTTCCCCGGCCGCAGCTTCGCCGTCGACCGGTGTTTCTTCAAGCTGGACAACCCAAGTGCCTCCGTTCTCGAGCATTGCCTGGTATGCGTTGGTGCACAGGTTCATGATCACTTGATGGATCTGGATGCCATCGGCCAGAACAATTCCACAATCGTCACTGATATTTAAATCAATCTCAATGCTGGTCGGAATCGTATTGCGCAGCAGTTTCATAGTTTCCCGGAGAATGTTCTGGATCATGATCGGCTTTCGAACCTGATCCCCCTGACGACTGAAGGCGAGGATCTGTGAAACCAAATCCCTGGCCCTGAAGCTGGCGGTTTCAGCTTCGGAAAGAAATTCGTGGGATTCACTGCCGGGATCTATGGAATCTTTGGTTAATTCCAGATATCCAATCAGCCCGGACAGGATGTTGTTGAAGTCGTGCGCGATACCTCCCGCAATGACACCTAAACTCTCGATTTTCTGCGTGTGCTGAATCCGTCTCTCCAGGATGAGTCGTTCCTCTTCCGTTTTTTTGCGTTCGGTGAGTTGTCGCAGGGGGCGGGTAATATTCCGGGAAAGGATCATCACGAACCCAAGGCCAATCACAATCGCCGCCGCCATGGTTGCAAACATGATGGGACGTGTTTGCATGACGACATTATGGGTCGCCTTCTCCGCCTTCACAAAATCGGCTTCAACGCTGGCCGATAATTTAGAGGCGCTTCGGGAATCATTGTCGCCCATCATTGGGGTGTATTTCGACCGTGATTGGGTATTCGGGAATGTTAAAATAACGCTTAAGTTTGGGCTGTTCCGCATTGCCAACAGGCCGTGAACTGAGGCTCCAGAGCTTCACCGCAACTGGAACAATTCCAGGGGATTCCCTTCCCACTTTCCGAATTTTTTAGATCTGCAAGAACACGTTGTGCCTGGGGCAGCCTCTGGTAATCAACAATCCACAATTCCAGTGTGCTTTCGGAGGCCGGCACTTCCGGAAAGAGGCCCGCAGTGAACTCATTCCGGAGAATGCATTTAATACCGGCATCTTCAAGTATACTCTGTAAACGCTGTATTATTCCAGGTTCATTGGATGCTCGCAGGAGTTTCATTTAATAGCATTTGATTCATAACCCAAAATCAATATAGCACATTTCTTTAAGGCTCACAATAGCCAAGAATACCCAGTGTGCTTTTCCCCGATCGCCGCCATGATTCGCTCCAAGCCACGCACTGACGCCCATCGGGCTCCGCTTCCCGGCATCCAGACCTCCGACTCTCTAAGCCATCCACCTATGGCGACTTTGGGTAGTAAACCTGGACTAATACAGGGCGAAAGCCCGGACTAATAAAATGAGGCGCGGGGAATTGTCCGAAGCTGAAGCCGGACTGACTGAAACTGTGACCAAAACGCCAGCATCCGCCACGGAAGACGCGGCCATAGCGGTGCTCATCCCACCTTGGTCCCACCGGATCCATCAACGCACCTCCTGGAAGTCTGCCATTCCAGTCCGAAATTTCCATGCATGTCATACAATCCCCACGGATTTGGCAATTTCTCGCCAACTGGATGCGTCCGAAGACCATCACCCGTGTCACTATTTTCTTCATACCAACCATACTTGCCTGATTCACTGTAATCATCTCCAAATGAAAATCGTGTTGTCGTTCCTGCCCGGCATGCATACTCCCACTGCGCTTCCGTAGGCAACCGATACTCTAAATCATCAGACAAATCTCCAGATGAACGGTGATGAACGGTCAATTGGCGACAGAATTCCACCGCATCATTCCATGCCACTTTCTCCACCGGCACGTTCAACCCTGAGGTCTGAAATATCGACGGGTTTTCACTCACTAATTCCGTAAACTGTCCTTGAGTCACTTCAAACTTACTTATCCAAAAAGGGCGGTTGAGCGTCACTCTTGTCTGGGGTCCGTCCAAATAATCATTCCATTCATCCGGCGGCATTCCCATGACGAACGTCCCCGCAGGGATGGTCACCATCCCGGCAACTAGATCACCGATATTGTATACCTCCTCGACCTTTTAAAAAGTCTTAATCTGTTCGCTGATATCTCGATTGAATGTGGAAAATTGCCCCGTCCCTTCAATCGCATCGCCCGACGTCACCCACTGTCCAGAATCAACATCGGTCGTAGTAAGAATCTGATATTGCCTTCCTGATTCGGTCTGGAAGGTCACCTGTACCGATTGCCCCAGACGAACGATTTCTAAATTCATTTTCCCAGCCAACAACGAACCACAAGCCCACACCAGCCCCAACCCGATCATTAAGGATTTCCTTAACATGTGGTGACACTATGCGATCCTGATTGTCCACGGAATAAAAAAGGTTAAGCTATACTAGCTGCGGACTCTCGCCTCCCCACCCGCCAACAACAAGGCGATTCGGGTCGATGTCTTACCCGGTAGTAATTCGCGGTATTCAGGCGGCATTGGCAGGTAAGTCAAATCCCGTGATCTCATCATGATCAACAAAAACGACAATTCCAGTGCTTTGAACCACATTGTCGAAGCCGTCAGGAAGGCGTATCATTGGCCCGAAGCCCTTTGAAATGGATAATGAAGCCGAACCTGGCGATCCACCTTATGAGAATTTCGATGTTGCGTCATCTTCATAGGTGATCTTATCCTTCTGTGGAAGAAGCATGAAACAGTCGATCATTGCAGGACTCATAATCGCAACGCTTAGCGGATGCATGACATTGGACAAGAAGGCAACCATGGATAAACACGAAAAGATTGACTACGTTGAGTTCCCCGCAACAGATATGGATGCGACCAAGGCTTTTTTTGGCAAAGTTTTTGGCTGGTCGTTTACTGATTATGGTCCTGAATACATGGATTGTCCCGATGGTGGTATCATGACCGGTTTCTTCAAGGCTGACATGAAATCCTCCACCGAAAACGGAAGCGCACTCGTCACATTCTACAGCAGTGATCTTGAGGAAACTTTTGCGAAGATCGAACCGGCGGGTGGAACGGTCCTTAAACCCATCTTTTCATTTCCCGGCGGTCGTCGGTTTCAATTCACCGAGCCTAGTGGCAATGAATTTGCGGTTTGGTCTGACAAGTAACAAACAAGAAGATGACCGCCTCACAGAACCAATCGTTTGAGAGAATTCACGCCCCGCATGGCAGTTCCATGCCGGGCACGACGTGCGCCCTGTATTGGTTTGTGCTGGCCTATGCGGCTACACGTTGAGTTCGGCCTATGGCGTTGTGTGACGTTGAGACGTGACCCTTGTTTTTTCTCTCGGCGCTGAGGTGACGATGCCGTCGCCTTTATTTAAGGATGCGTCGAAAGGTTCACCGGGTGGTTCGCAGACCGATCGTCTGAAGGCTGCAGAAGAGATTTACCAGCTTCATCTCCTCGATCGAGTGGACGGGCGACTCCGCTATCCGCGGATCAGCGACCACGACGGCCTGGCACTGAGCCCGGGAGATCACTGAATCCTTGAACTATTGCCCTTAATGCAATACAACATTCCAATGCCCCGCCACCTTAGCTTATTCAAAGCTCCGAGTGGCCGGAGATTCGGTACCCCCCTATGGTAGGAACCAAGATCGCATGATCACGCCAAACGAATCAGAGTCCAATGTCGACTGGTTTATCTTCACAGCCGGCATTCTGATGATTATCGGCGTAACTATCCCCATCGTGCTGTTCCCGGATTGGAGCGAATCGGTCATCAGCGTCGCTTTCAATTTTCTTACCCGCGAACTGGGTTTTGTTTACGTCGTGGTCGCCGATGTGATACTCCTGTTTGTGGTTGCCGTCGGGGTGAGTCCCTGGGGCAGAACCAGACTTGGTGACTCCCCGCCCGCATATTCCCGTTTCAGTTGGGCGGCGATGCTCTTTTGTGCAGGGATCGGCGCATCCCTTATCTACTGGGGCGCCACGGAATGGGCCTTTTACTACACTGCGCCACCCTTTGGTGTAACGCCCGGTTCGGATGAGGCGGTTCGATGGGCGACGAGTTACGGGATCTTTCACTGGGGACCCATAGGCTGGGCTTTGTATTGTCTTCCAACCATCGCACTGTGTTGCTCCTATTATCTGCGTGGGATCCCGGTTCTGAGATTGAGTGCGGCCTGCGCAAGCGTACTGGGAAATCGCACTGACCACTGGCCCGCTCGAATGATCGACCTGGTATTTGTCATCGGCTTACTTGGCACTGCCGCCACGGGACTTGGCCTGGGGACGTCAGTTGTCGCATCGGCCGCGACACGACTGGTCGGCGTCGCTGACGGATTCGGGATGCAGTTCACGGTCATCCTATTGATAACGGGCGTGATTGCCGTGAGTGTTTACAAAGGTATGGACAAAGGCATCAAAGTTCTCAGCGTTATCAACGCATCGTTGGCTCTGGTGTTCATAGCGTTCGTACTGGTGGCGGGGCCGACGATGTTCATCATTGAAATGGGTGTCAGCGCGGTCGGTCACGTCCTTGCAAATTTTGTCAACATGGCCACGTGGAACGATTCGGACTTCGTTGCCGACTGGACGGTGTTCTACTGGGCGTGGTGGCTGGCCCTGGGGCCGTTCGTGGGAATGTTCGTATGCAAGATCTCCCAGGGGCGAACCATTCGAGAAGTGATATTCGGTATGCTTGGCTGGGGCAGCCTTGGATGTGCCCTGTTCTTCGTAGTGCTCGGCAACTATGCGCTTCAAATGGAACTCGAGGGAAGTTACCCGGTGGTAGAGCAGGCCGTTGCTCTGAGTCCCTCAGCAGCCATTGCGGGTATT
>DUCD01000417.1 GCA_012959985.1 Verrucomicrobiales bacterium
GGCGGGGTTAAGCCGTTGGGGGACTCCTCCTTGTCGTCGGTGGCTTGCGAGGACGCGCGCCCTCCCATGTTGGTTTCCTGAACAGTCAGGCGGGCACTGAGGCACTCAACTTCTCGCTTTTATGGGGATCCAATTATTGACCTCTCTAGGCAACGGGATGACGGTTCAAATTCCTTGATGAAGATTGTTTTTCAGAGTAAACATAAAGGATGACTTACAAAGGGACTGTTAAAAACGGGGTGGTTGTTTTGCCTCCAGAGGCGGTGTTGCCGGATGGCGCTGAGGTTGAAGTCAATATCGTTGAAGAACCTGGATTTCTGAGTGCATTGTTAAAGTTATCTAAGGAACGGGATTGGCCCGATGATTTTGCTTTAAACCATTCTCATTATGTGAAGGGACATCCGGGGAAGTCGTGAGAGCTGTATTCGCTGATACCTTCTACTTTTTGGCATTGCTGAATCGTCGCGACTCGCATCATGATCGGGCAGTCGCTGAGTCGCGGAAACGTGGGTTGCAGTTGGTGACTACGGATTTGATTATTGTAGAGCTGGCAGATGCTCTGTGCAAACCAGACTACCGGCAAGAAGTAATAGCTATCTGGCGAATATTGGAGACCGATAATGATTCCTCCGTAGTCGAAGTGAGTGCAGCCCTTTTGCGGAAAGGTCGTCTTAGGGGTTCTCATTATTGACCAGTCATGAATTTCCGATTTCCGATTTCTGATTTTCGATTGGGACTGATTCAAAATGCATTCATCTTAGGGTTCTTGTTATTGACCACTCCGTCGAAACTGTATTCAGTATTCAGTATTCAGAGGACAGTCAAAATGGGAGAGCGGGAATTTGGTGAACACCCGGTCGTTTCACGGCCTGAAGATCATGAAGTTTGGAAGAAAATTAAAACCGAGAGAAATGGGGGCGCCAATTATTGATCAGTAATCAGAGGTCGGAGGGCAGTCAAAATGGGAGGGCAAGTGTCCTCACGAGCCGAGGCATTGCATTCAGGCATTATCTTGAGGAGGATCAGCAATTCGTGATAAATTGCGTCTTAGGGGTCTTATTTTTGACCACTCCTTCGAAACTGTATTCGGTATTCAGAGGACAGGATAAAAACGAGAGCGGGAATTTGGTGAACACCCGGCCGTTTCGCGGCCTGAAGATCACGAAGTTTGGAAGAGAAATGGAATAGGGGAATTAAATTGGCCCCACAACCATCAAAGCAGGTCCCTGAGGTCGTCCACGCTGAGATCGATTTGCCTGAGAATCGCCTTCAAAGTTCCTCTATCGAGTTCTCGATGCGCTGGCACCACTGTCTGGGAAAACGGATCGTCGCGTCTCATGATTATGTGGCTTCCGTGTTGGCGACGAACCCGAAATCCGACGCGCTGAAGGGCGGCAACGACCTGCTGCCCCGAGACCCGTGGCAGCCTGCTCATACTGCCAGTAGGATCGCATCCAATTTGTCCTCCGGCACCGGTAGACCATCCTCGCGGAGCACTACGATGTAACCTTCGATGGCCTCCTTGACATTCCGAATGGCCTCCTCGCGAGTTCTCCCCTGAGAGACGCATCCCGGCAAACTTGGGCACTCGGCTACCCAATAGCCGTCCTCACCGGGATGGATCAGAACCTGTCTCATGGTCAAAGTCTACCTGTTTGGATCGGGATGGTCAAGACTCGTTGAATGCCTAAAAGGGAGAACGGCAAGCGATAGAATGGCTTTTTCGAATTCCAAGGGCAGTAGGACATC
Source organism: Verrucomicrobiales bacterium (assembly GCA_012959985.1). Classification (GTDB taxonomy): domain Bacteria; phylum Verrucomicrobiota; class Verrucomicrobiia; order Limisphaerales; family DUCD01; genus DUCD01. Next base: position 1,750 of record DUCD01000417.1, read on the forward strand.
CCCTATTTTCTCTACTGGATATGGTGATTTGGGGTATTTCGAAAAATTGATGACTCCTGATCATTTTATTGGGTAGTTATCGTGGGGGAAAGTAAAAGCATGCCGGGAAAACGGGTTTTCGATTTGGCGCTTGTTTTCTTTACCGCACCATTCTGGTTGCCGGTAATTGGTTTGTTTTGGTTGCTGGTGCGAATAAAATTGGGTTCACCGGTTTGGTTTTGTCAAAAGCGACCTGGTTTCCAAGGCAAACTATTTAACGTAATCAAATTCAGGACAATGACAGACGCGATGGATGAAAACGGTAACCTCTTACCGGATGCAGATCGATTGACCACATTTGGTAAATGGCTGCGATCCACTTCGCTTGATGAGCTACCGGAACTGTTAAATGTCCTAAAAGGCGAGATGAGTTTGGTGGGGCCAAGACCGTTGTTGATGGAGTACCTGCCCCTGTATTC
>DUCD01000418.1:0-585 GCA_012959985.1 Verrucomicrobiales bacterium
GCCATGGCTTCGATAATCTCCCTTCCGAAGGGTTCCGGTTTCGTCGAACAATGTATGAATAAATCAAGTTCAGAAAGAAGGGACGCGATCGGTGAAGCAAAAGGAAGAAAATGAATCCGATCGGTATGATTACGGCGTCGAACCGTTTCTTTCAATTGAGACTCGAAATCCTGTTCCTCATTGAAGGCCTGCCCCACCAAAAGAAAATGGCCCTTGGGATGTTCTTGAATCCAGCGATCGGCTAAATCCAGAAAAAAGTCCGGGCCTTTCCATGGGGTCAATCTACCGATGAATCCGATGATCGGGTTATCCTCAGATATTCCGAGTTCCGCCTTCAATCCGAACCGCAATTCAGATTGTATCTGGTAGGTCTCAATCGGTATCCCATTGTGGATACATTGAATCTTGGATTCCGGGATTCCAAGCTCAATCAAGTTTCGCATGGCAAAATCAGACACCGTGATCAGGTGATCCGCATTACGACCTGCCAAAAATCGAAAAATGGTTCGGATTGTCATGGAAAAGAAATCCGGATGCATCACATCATTGACCCACCACACCGAAGAAATCCCCAATCTCCTCCCT
>DUCD01000418.1:595-5086 GCA_012959985.1 Verrucomicrobiales bacterium
TGCTGTTCGTGCTAGTCTTGCGGCCTCTTGCAGCCTCCATAAAGCAGCCCCACTCACGCCTTCTCCTCCCTACCCACCCACTGATGAAATGGTCCTTATTCGTGCAGGAAACCAGTATGTCCGGCTTGAATTCACGGCAGATCTCAGTTAAATCCTTGATCGCCTTATAAACAGACAACAGTGGTTTCAACCCCTTAAACAAAGGAAACCCTTGATTGACGAGCCTCAATTGGTTCAGTTCGGATGACAGTCGATAATCCATCAACTGTGCACCGCTCTTTTCCAAACGCTGCTGTAGAGGAGAATCAAACGAGACCGCGGCACCCACCTGCCAATGGCACCTTGAATCCGGACAATTCAGCAATTCGATTAAATTGATCTCTGCGCCCCCCAATATTCTGCTGACATGATCAATGAACAGGACGCGTTTCATTGCAATCCCCGGGTTCAGTCAAAGGATACAAGCGCGTTTTCAACAACGCTCAACTTGTCCCTCCACTCGTTCAACCTGGTTTCGTGTTCTTCAAGAACTTCCGGTGGGGCTTTCTCCTTGAATTTCGGATTGTTTAAACGTCCTTCAACTTTCTGAATTTCCTGTTTGATCTTTTCCTTGTCTTTGCTGAGTCGCGCCTTCTCGGCCTCCACATCAATCAGCCCGTCGAGAGGCATAAACAAATCTCCCAGTTCGCATCGGACCGAAGGTGTTCCCTTGTCCCCCTCATATTCCTCTTTAAGATCAAGCTCCTTTGCATTCAAAAGGTTCGCCAACATGGCTTGATCATTGGGATCAAACGCTTCGGTTGAATTGAAAATAAAACCGATTTTCTTCTTGTTGGGAACATTGCATTCTCGTCGAAGATTACGGGTTTTGATCACAAGATCATGGATGGATTCCACATATTTCTCGACGGCATCATCGAGCTTGAAATGATTCCTCAACTCTTCGTCAAACGACTTGGGCCACGGGGCGAATGAAATCGTTGCTTTGCCCTGATTTTCCGGCATTTCAGTCTGATATCCCAAACCATGCCACAATTCTTCAGTGATGAAAGGCAAGAACGGATGAAACAGGCGAAGCGTATGGGAGAGGACAAAATCAAGCACGGCCACCGTATTGGCTTTTCTAAGTTCATCCCCCGAAAAAATGGCCGCTTTAATCGACTCCAGATGCCAATCACAGAACTCATTCCAGAAGAATCGATACAATATCTGCATCACCTCATAGAAGTTGTAGGATTCCATCGCCTTGGTCACTCCGCCGATTGCTGAATCCAGCTTCAATAGAATCCACCGGTCTTCAGAGCTGAGGCGGGCAGGATCAATTTCTTCCTGAGTCTTCCCGCCCTGCATTTGGCGAAAACGACTGGCATTCCACAACTTGTTGCAAAAGTTTCTGCCGAGTTCCACCTGCTTGATATCATAACGAAGATCCTGTCCAACCGGAGCCGACCGCATGATTCCGAACCTCAATGCATCCGCACCGAATTGATCGATGATTTCCACAGGATCCGGAGAATTCCCTAAGCTCTTTGACATCTTTCGGCCCAGCTTATCCCGCACAATTCCAGTCAGGTAAACATTGGTGAATGGTTTTACTCCCGTATACTCAAACCCGGACATGATCATTCTGGCGACCCAGAAAAACAGGATCTCAGGTGCCGTAACCATGTCGGTCGTTGGATAAAACTTCTTGCGAGTCGCTTCGTCCATCGTAGCGAATGGCCAAAGCCAGGAGGAAAACCAGGTATCCAGCACATCCGGATCCTGCTCCCATTCCTCGCCGGGTGACTCGATCTGACACTTGACTTCCTCGTTCCGATACCAGACCGGAATCCGGTGTCCCCACCACAACTGTCGACTGATGCACCAATCCCGGATATTGTTCATCCAATGGTTATAGACCTTGGACCAACGATCCGGATAAAATTTCAATTCTCCGGAATCAACGACTTCCTGTGCCTTGGATACACAGGGATATTTAAAAAACCATTGTTCGGAAAGACGCGGCTCGATGGGCACATCGGCTCTTTCACTGAATCCTACATTGTTTTCATAGGGTTCTTCCTTTTCCATCAACCCGAGCTCAATCAGTAGCTCGGCCGCTTTTTTTCGTGCAGGAACCCTATCCAGTCCTTCCAAGTCACGACCCGCTTCAGGAGACATCTTTCCTGTGTGGTTAATGACTTCAATGAATGCAAGATTATGCCGTTTCCCTATGTCAAAATCGGCAGGATCATGAGCCGGCGTCACTTTCAAAACTCCCGTCCCGAACTCAAAATCCACATGTTCATCCGCCACGATCGGAATTTTTTTCTGATCCTCAGGTAATTCATTGGGCAAGGGACGCCGAACGTGCATTCCAATGTATTGGGCATACCGTTCATCTTTGGGATTAACGGCAACACCGGTATCCCCCGGGATGGTTTCCGGACGTGTGGTCGCAATTGTCAGAAAAGTGCCCGGCTTTTCAATCACTTCAACTTTGAAGTAATAGAGAAGACCTTTCTGGGGCTTCATGATGACTTCTTCGTCGGATAACGCCGTATGGGATACCGGACACCAATTGACCATCCGTTTACCTTTATAGATCAGCCCCTTCTGATGAAGATCGACGAATGTTTCGGCAACGGTGCGGGAATAGTCTTCATCCATTGTAAACCGTTCACGCGTCCAGTCACAGGAACATCCCAGTTTCTTCAACTGATCGATGATAATCCCACCGTGCTTCTCTTTCCATGCCCAGATCCGCTCGACAAACGCCTTTCGCCCAACATCATGGCGGGATTTCCCTTCTTCCTTCTTCAGGCGTTTTTCCACCACCACTTGGGTCGCAATGCCGGCATGGTCTGTCCCCGGCAACCAAAGAACTTCTTTACCTTCCATCCTTGCTTTGCGACACAGGATATCCTGGATGGTATTATTCAGAACGTGCCCCAAATGCAGAATTCCCGTTACATTCGGAGGCGGGATGACAATCGAATAGGCAGGTTTGGAACTCTTCGGGTTCGCTTCAAAACAACGCTGCTCCAGCCAATAGGAATACCATTTGGCTTCCGTCAAATTCGGTTCGTAGGCTTTAGGTAATTCAGACATGGATTCCTTACTTGGATTCTTGAATGTTAAAAGGAGAGGGTTCAGTCCGGGACAACAAGATAGTATTCAATACTCTCCACCAACGCTTCGAGACTGGCTTCTATGATGTTCTCATTGACTCCCACCGTTCCCCATTCCCTCTTCCCGTCTCCGGATTGAATCAGAACCCGCGTCTTCGCTTCGGTTCCTGACCGGCTGTCCAGAATCCTCACTTTGTAGTCCAGAAGTTTAACGGAACTCAAACCTGGAAAGAATTGAACCAGAGCCGCTCGAAGAGCTGAATCAAGGGCATTGACCGGGCCATCTCCCTCGGCAACCGTATGAGCTTTCTGGTCGCCTACGCGGACCTTGATAGTGGCTTCACAGATTGAATTATCGCCGTCTCCCCTCATGGAGACGTGGTAGGCATCGACTTCGAATGGTGGAGGCACATGTTTCAGTTTTTTCTGAACAAGTAATGCCAGAGACCCTTCGGCTGCTTCAAATTCATACCCTTCATGTTCCAGATCCTTAACCGCAGCCAAAATGGATTTCAATTCGGGATTCGATTCCTCAACCTTAAAACCCAGCTCTCGGGCTTTCATGACAATGTTGCTTCGCCCGGAAAGATCGCTTACCAGAATACGCCTCTGATTGCCGATGATTTCCGGATTCACGTGCTCAAAACTGTGCGCGACCTTTTGCACGGCATTCACATGCATCCCGCCCTTATGGGCAAATGCGGTGGAACCGACCCAAGGTTGTCGCGGGTAATGTCTTAAATTGGCTATTTCGTCCACAAACTGCGACAGATCCTTAAGTTTCTGAAGGGAATCCTTAGGAACGCAGGATCGATTCAGTTTCAATTCAAGATTGGGAATCACCGTTACCAAATTGCAATTCCCGGTCCGTTCGCCGTAGCCATTGATAGTCCCCTGAACATGAACGGCTCCGCTAAGCACTGCTGTCAGGGCATTGGCAACTCCCAACCCGATGTCGTCGTGAGTATGAATCCCGACCGATGCCTGAACAGTCTGGCAGACGATCTTCGTGATCTCGGCAATCTCCGTGGGAAGACATCCTCCATTGGTATCGCACAAGGTCACGATGTCCGCACCGCCTTCATCCGCTGCCTTGAAGGTGGATAGTGCATATTCGCGATCATCCTTGAATCCGTCGAATGCATGCTCCGCATCATATACCACGAACCGCCCCTGTTCTTTCAGGTAGCGAACCGTATCCCGAATCATTTCCAAGTTCTCTTCGGGTGTCGTGCGCAGCACCTCGATCACATGCAGTAACCATGTCTTGCCGAAAATAGTGACGACGGGAGTCTCTGCATCCACCAGCAATCGGACCTGTGCATCGTCTTCGGGTTTGATTCCCTTGCGACGCGTTGATCCAAATGCCGCAATTTTC
>DUCD01000418.1:5129-8834 GCA_012959985.1 Verrucomicrobiales bacterium
TGGCGGCTTCCTTGAAAAACTCAATATCCTTGGGATTCGACCCCGGCCAACCTCCCTCAATATAATGAACACCGAAAGAGTCCAACCGCTCCGCAATGCGAAGCTTGTCGGCAAGCGAGAAATTGACGCCTTCTCCCTGGGTCCCATCCCTCAGGGTTGTATCATAGATTTCTATCTCCGGATTCATTTTGTTTTTCAGCTCGCAGGTAAAAGATCGTTACCTTCGGCAGAAGCCGAGAAATCTAAGTTAGCTTACACAAAATGCAACGAGAAAAGCCTGTAAACCCTATTATTGGATATCTGGTTGAGAAAAATCACAAGAACGGCAAACCACAACATGGAGAGGAAAAGGTGGATTTTCCTATGAATGATTGGCTGAACTCCCCAAAGCCCTGAAGATTATTTTGAGTTCACAGGGCCCCTTTTTCCAGTCTTCCTCCAAGCCTTCCAGATTGTACCCACCTCATTCGCAAGATCGGTGCGCACCTTTGGAATCCTGGAATTCTTTCGAGTCGGGTGAACTCGGTTCGTCAACAGAATAACAAACAGATCAAGGTCCCCATCCATCCACAGGGAGGTCCCGGTAAAACCGGTATGACCGAATGCATCTCGAGAAAGGACCGTCCCGGCAGAGCTTTGCCCCGTAGCAAGTGCCCATCCAATTCCACGATGATAATCCGGAATAACATTTCCACGGCGGGTAAAAAGACGAACGGTTCCGGAATTGAACACCTTACTTTCGTGGTCCTGAGCTTTGAGCAACTCTCTGGCAAATACAGATAAATCATCCACATCCGAAAACAAACCGGCATGCCCAGTCAATCCTTCTCCGCTGCGGGAATTTTCATCATGAACAAACCCAAGGATCGCTTCCGACTCTCCTGGAGGAATCTCCGTAGGGGCAATGAACCGCCACCATTCGGGCTTTGGATTGCGCATCGTACGATTCATCTTCAGAGGTTGAAAAATCCATTCCCGTTCCAATTCGCCTAGACGACGCCCCATCACACGACCGGCAATTTCCCCCAAAAGGATAAAACCAAGATCACTGTATTTGTAGCGAGTTCCCGCAGATACTTCCATGGAAGTCGAAACGACCGCCTTTATTAATTCCTTATAACTGTCGACATCCTCATAAAACGGCACCCACGCCGGCAATCCGGAAGTATGGGTCAACAAATGCTCCACGGTCACTTTATTGCGTTTCTCGTCCTTGCCTGAATCAGCCTCCACCGAAGCGAATTCCGGCAACCACTTCACCACCGGATCCTTCAGCCCAATTCTCCCATCGCCAACCAATCGCATAAAGACACTCGTAGTCCCCACCACCTTGGTCAAAGAGGCCAGATCATAAATTGTGGAAGAACTCACCGCAGATGACCGTGAATAATCCGTAAAACCAAAGCCAGCGCTCCAGTGGATTCGACTCGAATCACCCACCGCCACGGTACAACCCGGGAAGACTTTATCCTCAATCGCCTTTTCCAGAATCCCCCCGGCAACCTTAAAGTCAGGACGGTCCGCAGCCTGCCCCACCAGAATACCCCCGAAAACAAAAAACAGTAATCCACCCCAAACATAACCCACTCTCAATTGCGGTATCAGGTTTCCGCTTTTCCTGAAATAAATCATATCGGAAAATCTGCACCCCTAATCCATCCAGCGTCAATGTAAAAAAACGGATTACCCGATTCGGACGCCTGGTCTACAGAGTATGCACGACAATAACTCTGAAGTCGGTCCAGTTGTATATTCCTGGTTTTTCTGTGCTCCCTGTGTCCTCAGTGGTGAAGCCTCCCTTACTTGTTGCCGTTTCAGAGAAGGTCGAAAAACACCTCCAGAAACTTCGTCACTGGTTTGTCCCCCATTAATTAGGCAACTGCCCCGGTTCCAATCGTAACACTGGAGTATCATCGGAGGTTTCTGAATCGGTGCTTGGCTCCGCAGATTCAGAACCGAAAAAATGAGACGCCGCATCGTAGATTTTCTTGAGTTGAGGATTACCATTCACCAACTGCATGGTCTGCATGCTACGTTCCAAACCGAGATTGGTATCCTCATAACAGTCCATCTGAATCCGGTGGTTACCGTGCTGGTCAACAAGGTCGATGTGATAGCAGTGATACACACGACCTTCAATCGTTTCCATGCTTTTAGTGATGGTGTCGAATACCGCCGAATCCTGATCGAATTGCTCCGGATCCGTTTTGGGAGCTACTTTGTTTCCAAATTTGAAAGCAACGATTTTCTCGATTTCACTCTCGGCGAGATTTTCTATAGCCTCAACCCTTCCGGATAATTGATTTACTCGAGCAGCATCAAGACCGTTTTCCGCAGATGGGGTGGTTGTAGATTCCGACGGATCCGTAAATTGACCGGATGAATCCTCAATCAATGCAGGCTCAGATTTATCATTGCCATCGGATGATTGACTTCGGGCATAGTTGGATACATTGAGTGTGTTCCACCAGATTCCCACCAAGGGCGCCACTTCAATCATCAATGGTATCAGAATAATCGCTCCTATGATGTTGAGGGCCCAGAAGATCCGTCGTCCCCAGCTTGTTTTCTTCACCGACTTTTCAGGCGTCTTCAATGGCATGGCAATGGTCACGATCGATCAAGTTCTTCACGATCAGATCGATTACTGTTAACTTATATACAGTATCGAGGCATCCATCAAGAGGATACCATGGGAGATTTTATTGATACCACGAGCCTTTATTTCTGTAGGGTTAAAACAGAAGGGTCCGGCGTTGTCTGCAAATCTGAAGAATCCATGTTACAGATCCAACACGATTCTGTAGAAACGACTGGAAGCTGTCGACGAATCCAGCAGCCTGATACGTGGAGATTGCAAGGTGAACGATTCAAGATGTTTCCAGAGGTCGAAGTCCTCAGAATACTCTACTCGATAGGGTTTGTGAACCGGTGCGACAAGATTCAGTATGATTAATCCATCACTTCTTTTTCGAATCAATTGGATCTCCGGAAGGATTGGATCGGTGATCGCATCCGAGAAATCCGGAATACCGTCAACATCGGAATCGTTCGGATCGATGATCGTGATGAAATAATCCGTGAAGTCAGGCCATGGACTCGAAAGATCACCGTCGGGAAATGAGAATTCTCCGAAATGGGTGACGAAGCCTCGCATTGAAGGATTTGGCGAACGATTCAACTTAAAGGAATCTGAAACAAGCTCCTTCGCGTCATCGCCCGGATAGAAAACGATCCTTGAAACCGCAACCGTCTCCGGATTTTCAATCGACAATTCCATGAGAACCGGAATCTTCTCTTCTTCACCCAAAATGTTGGTTCTCTTCATTTGAAACGAAAGCGAAGATTGATTCAATGTCTGGCCATCGATCAAACCTTCAGCAGCTAGTAACCCCCAGGTGTCGACAGCCTCCTCCTCTGAATTTATTGCCATTGAATAGGTTCCAAACGGAGTCGACCCTTCTCTGGTAAAGTTCGTGTCTACTTCATATGACCGCAATACTTCCCCTGTAACACGATCTTCCTCGGTGAAAGACACGGATGTCCGCACCCCCCAACCGGAGTTCATCGCATAGAAACCAAATCGCCCACTATCAAATTTGTCCCTGGTGGCAGGAAGCTGAGCTGTGATGTGTCCGACTTCGAAGATCCCGTCGATCGGATGTTCCCATGCGTAATCGGCTCGGAACTCATCCGAATCCGGTG
>DUCD01000418.1:8863-13055 GCA_012959985.1 Verrucomicrobiales bacterium
AAACTCTTTTAAACTCATGATTATAGCTAAGACTTCCATCGGCATTTTCCAATGTTCGAGACACCACGCCCGGCTTGTCGTCAAAGGTGCTTATCCTCAAAGCAAATTTGCCTTTTCGAGGAATCTGCAATGTGGACGGGCCCGTCAGCACGAGTGATTTGGCGACCACGAGAACCGTAACATGATCTCGGATTAGGGCCTGTGCCGCTCCTCCGGTCAAAGTGCTTCCACCGAGAGCAATGAGAACGATGGTGTAAATAGGTGTCTGTTGAAGAATCCATTTCAAGTTCTTTTTCATACGCACCAAAAGTTTCCAGTTACGTAGATATTCCGCACAAACCATTCCAATGTTCGAATCCCATCAAAGCTGATCCACCTTAGTTTATTGAACCTTCATAATCGGAAGATGTGTATGAATCCCCAGGGAACGGTTCCTAACCAGAAAAGGACGGTTCGTTTGGGGAGCCTGAATCCAAACAGGAGCAGTCGCAGACAATAATCTGGAGTTAAAGATGGCATTATCACCTGGACGGTAATGGCTGGGTCCAAACATGCCCCGCATGGATTGTGCAAGATCCTGTCATTCTCATGTTGTCTATTCAATTCACTCCCTGAATAGAGTAAGAGTAGGCTTAGATCGATAAAATCAATAATCCGTATGTTTTGCGTGAAATTGATCCCTTATGTGTGAAATTCACGGTTCTCATTAATGAGTTTATTACACCTGGGGTTGGTATCAAATAGTTTATGGAAATCACTTTTCTGCTATCTGGATGGTGGCTGGAAATCATCTGCTCGCGGATGTGTGCCTGATTGAAGTTTCAGCCGAAGCCACCCGTCGTTTACAAAGACAATGGATTGAAATCGGTGATTAAAACCATTCTCCTGCATTGCAAATATTCTAATGCTTGGATGTTGATGGTGCCTCAACATGAACTGGTGAACCGAAGTTCCGATCGTCAGGATCACAGTCATAATAGAAACAGTTTTTCACCAGGCTGTCTGTGCATCCCCAAAAGTTGAAACAGAGAGGCTGGTGGCATCCTACAGCACACCATCGAATACCGATCAGGAGATCGGTGCTCCCGGGAACCACTCTTTTCGGACTCATTCGCCAAGATCGGAGTAGCCTTGACCTTTTTGCCGGGATTTGTGACGGTTCTCGCATTCATGGTGTCAAAGGCGATCCTCCGCAGTCTTGCTTGCGCCTCGCACTTCGAAAGGAAGATAATTCATATGCGTTTATCTCGTAAAGTATCCACCCCATCTAACTCGACCGTGCTAGGACTGCTGCTAACCGCGGCGGCATTCTTACTGCTGGATTCCAGCGCACGGGCCGACACGCGGCCCAACATTGTTTTTCTGATGACCGACGATCAGCGCAATGACACGCTGGGATGCGTTGGGCATCCAATCGTAAAGACTCCAAACATTGATGATCTCAAGGTCGATCCCGATGAGTTGACCAATCTCGCCGATTCGAGTGAACATGCATCGATCTTGAAGACGCTGCGCGTGAGATGCGATGAGTTGGTGACTATGTATGGCGGCCCTTTCGCGCCGAAGGAAGAGCGATCCAATTATAAGAAACGGCAAGCCAGGGCGAAAAAGGAGACAGCAGTATCCGCTGAGAAGAAGCCGGATTGAGCGCGATATTTCCGGCTCTTTCCTTGAGCCGGCTTGCGCGCGATTGAACTCCGCGATTCGCCTCAATCATTCACTGCAGTCAAGATCACGTCAGATGGCGCCATGCTCCGATATACAGTACTTTCATGCCTCAAGTTTTGTCTTCGGATGCTGCCGTTTGCGATTCTGCTGATGGCTTGCAACCATCCGCCCCAGCAGGCGTTTTTTCATCATACGAGGGATGAGCCAGAGAGTTAGTATGGTCCCATTCATTGTCATGGGCATTAACGAATGCTAGTCCCATCTCGGCCAAACGCTGCTGATTGGACGTATAAACTTTCCCCGAATATCCCCCAAGCCACCCCCGTCCAGTCCTTCATGTCAGTCTCCCTTAATCCATGCTCATCGCGGTATCTTTCGCCCACTGGTTGTGAAGGTCGCGCAGGCGCTTCACCCGTTCGGGATTCTCCTCAAGATAGTCTTTCACTTCGGGCGCTTCGTCGTCAAGATTGCCGAGATGGAGCGCCTTTTCCCCTTGGCCGCTCAGTTTCCACGGCCCTTCGCGCACGGCCCATTTGCCGGCCCACCCCCAGTGCAAAACATTGTGAGGACTCGGATCGTCGGGGGACTTTATCAACGGGAGGAGGCTTCTGCCGTCGAGTTTGACCTTCGGCAATTTCACGTCGCACAGTTTCAGGATCGTTGGGAACCAGTCCGCGCCGATGACGGCTTGGTCACGGACGACACCCTTAGGCAGTCGGGCGGGATAGCTGAGAATTGCCGGCACGCGGACGCCGCCTTCGTAAAATTGCCCCTTGTGGCCGATCCACTTGCCCGTGTTGCCGCCCCCACCGTTGGCGCTGTAGTAGTGTCCTTTCGGAAATCCGCTTGTGTGATTGTCGACGCGTATGCCGGAATTATTCTCCGCCGAGTGTCCGTTGTCGCTCAGAAACAGGACAATCGTGTTGCCGCGAATTCCGGTCTCCTCGAGTTTCTTCATAATCGCGCCCATTCGGTCGTCGACAGTCGAAACCATTTTTGCGTATGACCTGCGGGGCATCTCCATGTCTTTGTATCGCTCGTCGAACTTTACGTCGGGCTGCTCGGGGTAGTGCGGAATATTAAAGGCGACATACATGAAAAACGGCGTGTCTTTGTTGGCCTCGATGTACTCGACGGCACGTTTTGTCGTCAGATCTGGAAAGTAATCGCCCCGCATAAAGATCTCCTCATCGCCTTCGTATAGGTCGTGGAATCCTTCGCCGTGAAGGAAGTGATGGTTGTAGTTGTCTATGAATCCGCCGAGGTGCCCGAAGAAAGTGTCGAAACCCTGATTGATGGGTCCGTGGCCGTATTCCGACCCAAGATGCCACTTGCCAAACAATGCAGTGGCGTAGCCGGCGTCTTTGAGGGCTTCGGCCAAAGTGATCTCCGATAGGGGCAGGTTCGGTTTTTTGTCATGGGGATCGCGCGGACCCTGTTGTGTCCAGTTGACGATCCCGGAACGTTGCGGATGGCGCCCCGTCAGTAGCAGCGCGCGCGCAGGGCAACAGACCGCATGGGAATATGCCTGTGTAAAGCGGACTCCGGTAGCGGCCAACCGGTCCATAGTCGGCGTGTAGAGATCGTCGGAGCCGTAACAATTGGCATCCAGTGTCCCTTGGTCATCGGTGAAGAAGATGACCACGTTCGGTTTTGATCTGGCAGCACTTGATTTCTTTTTCTTGATGCCAGCGCTGGATTTCTTTTTCGGATTGGGCACCGCTCGCTTGGCTGAAAAGGGAATGACGGTGTAAGAATCGTCTGTTTTCCGGATCTTCATGTATTCGTCCAACTTTTCCTGGAGCCGCTCTTTCGTTTGCGCGTGTCCGGGATTCTTGCCGGCGATAGCAGTGGCGTAACCATCGTCTTTGAACAGTTGGACGAATGTTGTCAGATGAGTTGGCAAGCGGTTGGTGTGCGTGTCTCTATCGGCTGGGCTATCGAGTCGCTCCAGAAATCCAGTGCGGTTTGGATGCAGTCCGGTAAGGATCATTGCCCTCGTCGGAGTGCAAATGGGGGTGGCATCGGCATTGTTGTATCGTGCGCCTTCAGAAGCCATGCGATCCAAATTCGGGGTGGCGAAGATCGAATTTCTATAACATCCAAGCGTTTCCACCCCGAGGTCATCGGCCATGATCAGCATGATATTCGGGCGTTTTTTCTTTCCTGCATGCGCGCGCTGCTCGGCCGCCTCCAATGGAGTCGAGGCGATCCACACGAGCATGCTCAAATCGATTATTCGTGCGCATAGCATCCTTTTTGTTCTTCCTTTTTGCATAATGTTTTGACTCAGGTGCGCGGCTTGACCACATTGAATGCAGCGTCTTGATCTGCGCTCAATTAGCAGCGATACGTCCTCGTTATAGACTGTTCCATCCACGCCACAATACCTAATGACCGCCCGGAGCATAGCCGTAAAGTGATGCCGTACTTTATGGATTGTTTGATCTCACCTCGTTTCCGCGTAAATCTTTTTCACGAAGTCCGGGTCGAGTTTGTTGGCTTCGGATTGCTCCTTGAGTTC
>DUCD01000419.1 GCA_012959985.1 Verrucomicrobiales bacterium
CAAAAATATAAACCTGTGGAAAAGCATAGGTCAGGAATTTTTTCTGGTGACCCCGTTGCTTTTCCATGTCCGTATCTGCAAAGAAATGCTTGATACGGTTATCTGAAAGCACTTTGTCGTAAAATTTTTCAACCGCGGCATCGACTGCCGCTTCTCCACCTAATCGATTAAATAACGTATCCACAGAGCAAACAATAGAACTCCACTATGATGATAACAAGACCGAAGATCGGCCTAATTTTGATCCAGCCCACCTATTTCATCTCCCCTGAAAGGAGCTATGGGATCACGGGCTTGGTCGCGGGTGGTTTCGGCTTCTTGAACCATTTTCCTTTTTCATCTTGAAGCCACAGCCCTGGAGCCGATCGTTTGCGGATCTGCCCAACTCGAGCTTGTATCACTTTCAACACAGAAGTCTTCGCTTTTCGCGCCAGGTACTCGTAGATTTGTTTGCGATCCTTGTTCTCCACCTTGATCAGGGCAACCCCCTTTTTACTCAGTTTTTTATCGATCGCCTGGAGATACCCTTTGTTGTTTTCCCCGACCTTGCCCTCTTTTTTCAGAACCTCGATTTTCGGGAGGTTTGCCTTCATCCGCTTTTTGATGTCAGTTGGAGAATCCGCACCCTCTGATATCCAGGCGGTCGCACCGCAGTAGAGAACTCCGATGATCAAAAGGCTAAACATTCGAAACATCCTTTTCATAGCATTCCAATTTCGTTTGAATAAATCATGCGATCATCAGAAAGACTCATTCAATGGATTGGTCATTCAATCAATTGATTCAGGATCAATACCTTCATCATCAAGCAAAAAACACCTTGGGTCTCAGACCCAGTTATCTGTGTGACTTAAACCGTCTTTTTTAAAAACCATACTTCAACACCTATTCTTTATCAACAGAAAGCAATCCTTTTCCACTTTGTCCCAAATAATGCAACATTGATGTGGAAATCGTAAGAGATTGATTGCCCCCTTTTTCATCGAAAATGGCGTCTTCAATTCTTTGGCGCACGCTGCTCGAATGGTATTCGTCTTTGAATTGCTCAAGTCTCTATTGAGAAAATTCCAGTCCAATGTCAGCAATTTCCGCCCTGATTTTTGGTTCTTGACCTGGAGCAAATTACTTGAGTAGATTGCCAATATGGCTTTTCCAGACGTGACCTTCAAGCGGAGTTCGTTTGGCCAGACAATGCGGCGCGATGCTTGGTGGATTCAACCCTTGCTGGTGTTCTCCGGCTTGTCGGCATTCCTGACATATTCAACTTGGGCCGCGTTTCAAGGAGTACACTACACCTCGGGACCCTATCTTTCCCCCTTCTATTCCCCTGAGATTTTCGGTTCCTCACCACACAGTTGGTTTGGACCCAAACCAGGCTGGTGGCCGGGCTGGCTGCCATTTTCGCCGTCGTTACTGATTCTCTGGGCACCGGGTGGATTCCGTCTCACCTGCTACTATTACCGGGGAGCCTACTACAAGGCATTCTGGGCCGACCCCATCTCCTGCACGGTCGGCGAGCCGCGCAAACGATATCTCGGAGAGCGTTTCTTTCCGCTGATTCTTCAAAATTTACACCGGTACTTTCTCTACGTGGCTCTGTTGTTCATTCTCATGTTAAGCTACGACGTGTGGCAGGCGATGTGGTTCACGGACCCGACCACGGACCAGACGCACTTTGGCATCGGCGTGGGAACGATCGTGCTGGGCGTGAACGTGATGTTGCTGGCCAGTTACACTTTTGGTTGCCATTCACTGAGGCATTTAATCGGCGGCTTTCTCGATGAGCCCTCCAAGAGTCCAGGCTGCATGAAAGCTTACTCCTGTGTGAGTTGTCTGAATCGACGGCACATGCTCTGGGCCTGGATGAGCCTGGTTTGGGTGATGTTCGCCGATCTCTATGTTCGGCTATGCTCCATGGGAATCTGGACGGACATACGCCTGATTTGAATCACCTTACTATTGACCATGGCCGAACACGAAACACACCAATACGACGTGCTGGTAATCGGCGCGGGCGGCGCGGGATTGCGAGCAGCCATTGAAGCATCCGCATCCGGCGTCTCCGTCGGTTTGATTTGCAAATCCCTGCTTGGCAAAGCTCACACCGTGATGGCTGAAGGCGGCATTGCGGCGGCTTTGGCGAATGTAGACGACCGGGACAATTGGAAAGTCCACTTCTCCGACACCATGCGCGGCGGCCAATATGTCAACAACTGGCGCATGGCCGAAATCCACGCCAAGGAAGCGCCGGATCGGGTGCGTGAACTGGAAGCCTGGGGCGCTGTGTTCGACCGCACCGATGACGGCCGTATTCTTCAACGAAATTTCGGGGGCCACAAATATCCGCGTCTGGCTCATGTAGGCGACCGAACGGGCTTGGAGATGATCCGCACTTTACAGGACCATGGAATCCATCGCGGTATTGAGGTCCACATGGAATGCACCATCGTCACCCTGCTGAAAGAAAATGGACGGATCGTCGGGGCCTTCGGTTATGAACGTGAACGAGGCAGGTTCAAACTCTTTCAAGCCAAAGCGGTCGTGCTCGCCACCGGAGGAATCGGACGCGCCTTTAAAGTTTCAAGTAACAGTTGGGAGTACACCGGCGACGGCCATGCACTCGCTTTTCATTCAGGCGCGGAGTTGATCGACATGGAATTCGTTCAGTTCCACCCTACCGGCATGGTCTGGCCACCCAGCGTCATGGGGATCCTTGTCACGGAAGGCGTGCGCGGGGAAGGTGGCGTTTTACTGAATAAGGAAGGCAGGCGATTCATGTTTGACGACATTCCGGATCTGTATAAAGGCCAGACTGCCGACAACGAAGAGGAAGGCTGGCGGTATTGCCAGGGAGACAAACAGGCCCGCCGTCCTCCCGAATTATTAACGAGAGATCATGTGGCCCGATGCATCGTGCGCGAAATTAAAGAGGGTCGCGGCAGCCCGCATGGCGGCGTGTATCTGGACATTGCCTGGATCCAGAAGAAACTTCCAAAAGCCGAGGAATATATCCGCCGCAAGTTGCCCAGTATGTATCAACAGTTCAAACAACTGGCCGACATCGATATCACCAAGGAACCCATGGAGGTCGGCCCCACGACGCACTACGTCATGGGCGGCATTCGCGTGGATTCGGACACCCAAATGTCCAGCGTGACGGGCCTGTTCGCCGCCGGCGAATGCGCGGCGGGAATCAATGGAGCCAATCGCCTGGGCGGCAACTCACTTTCCGATCTTTTGGTATTTGGCAAACGCGCCGGGGAACACGCGGCGCAATTCGCTCGGGACAATCCACAGGGCGGGGTTCCCACCGAACAGGTGGATCAAGCGGCGGATCGGATTATCCAACCCTTCGATCGTTCCGCCGAAGGGGGCGAAAACCCGTTTCAGGTCCAGCACGACTTGCAGGAGAAGATGCAGGAACTGGTGGGTATCGTGAGACGGGAATCGGAAATGCAACAGGCCCTGGATGAGCTTCAGACCTTCAAGCAGCGCGCTGCCCGAGCCGTGGTCCATGGCAATCGCGAATACAATCCCGGCTGGCATACCGCCCTGGACCTCGATAATCTGTTGACGGTTTCGGAAATTATCGCCCGTTCAGCACTTGAAAGGAAGGAAAGCCGCGGGGCTCACTTCCGAGAGGATTTCCCGGGAAAAGACGAGGCTTTAGGCAAAGTCAATACCGTGGTCCACAAGGACCCCGAGGGGGACATCCAACTCCGCCACAATCCGATTGCCGAAATGCCCAGCCACCTCAAGGAAATCATCGAACAAATGAAATGAAAACGGCCACGTTTAAAATTTGGCGCGGTGACGCGCAGGATGGCAGGTTCGAAGACTACTCCACCGAGGTCAGCGAAGGGATGGTGGTGCTGGACGCAGTCCACAAAATCCAGGCCTCGCAAGCCAACGACCTGGCCTGCCGATGGAATTGCAAGGCCGGACGTTGCGGTTCCTGTTCTGCTGAAATAAACGGTATGCCCCGATTGATGTGCATGACTCGTCTCAGTGACCTCCCCCTGGAAAAGTCCGTCACAATCCAGCCCATGAAGTCGTTTCCTCTCGTCCGGGATCTGGTGACCGATGTTTCCTGGAACTTCAAAGTGAAGACCCAAATCAAACCCTTCAAACCGCGTCCACCGGACAGACCGGACGGCACCTGGCGCATGGGACAGGCGGACGTCGATCGTGTCCGCGAATTTCGCAAATGCATAGAGTGCTTCCTGTGTCAGGACGTTTGCCACGTGCTACGGGAACACCACCAATACGACGAATTCATCGGCCCACGCTACCTGGTTTACGTGGCGGCCCTGGAGATGCACCCCCTGGACACCGAAGACCGCCTTCCGGAACTGAAACAGGCCCATGGAGTCGGGTACTGCAACATCACCAAATGTTGCACCAGCGCCTGCCCCGAATCGATCTCCATCACCGACAACGCCATTATCCCTCTCAAGGAACGCGTGGTGGACGATTTTTATGACCCTCTCGGAAAACTGTGGAAATGGGTTCGTTCAAAATCCAAAACTTAAATAGGGACGCATGCAATTCAAGCTCAAGAGCATTTCGAAAAGAGCGGTATCCAAGGCCATCGAGAAAGCGATGCGCTACCGATTGCTCAACGAACCCAGTGAGGCTGAGAGCATCTGCCTGGACGTGCTGAAGGCTGACAACAACAACCAAAAGGCACTGATCGTTCTGCTGCTGGCACTCACCGATCGGTTCGGAATTGACGAAGCCCTTAGTGACACTCAGGCAGAGGATGTGACCAAGCGACTACAAGATGAATATGAGCAAGCCTATTATTCGGGGATCATCTGCGAACGCAAGGGGAAGGCAAGCCTGACCCACGGAGGGCCCAGCGCCAATTATGACGCCTGCGAATGGCTCTGCGAAGCAATGACCTGTTTTAAAAAGGCTGAAACAATCCGCCCAAAGGACAATGACGATGCCTTGCTCCGGTGGAACGCCTGCGCCCGCATCATCATGAGCAATCACTTGGATCCCCGCCCACCCGAAACCTTCGAGCCCAGTCTTGAATAAGTCTCCCGCTCTGCTCTAATAAAAATACAGAAAGGAAAATATCATGAAATTATCAGGAAGGATTTACAATGTTCTGGATGAAAAAGGGGCGGAAATTTACTCCATCACTCCGGAATCATCCGTTTACGATGCGATCGAGATGATGGCGGAAAGGAATGTTGGGGCTCTTCTAGTTCTTTCAGGTAAAAAACTCTGCGGAATCATTTCAGAAAGAGACTACACCCGGAAGGTCATCCTGAAAGGCCGGGTTTCCAAAAAAATTCCGGTGGAATCCATCATGACTCGAAAAGTGAACAAGGTGAAAGCGGACATAACCGTGGAAGAAGCGTTGATCGTAATGACCCATAAACGTATTCGACATCTTCCGGTGGTCTTCAATCGAAAACTGGTCGGTGTGGTTACCATCGGCGATCTGGTCAAATGGGTCATTTCAGAGCAATCCGCAACGATCGACCAACTTGAGCATTTTATCACCGGGAGTTATCCTGGATAAGGCATCGATTAGGCACCCCGCTTACAATCGGTAATGAAGATCGACATTTCACTGAAAACCGGACGGGTTTGTTTTTGAATAACTGTCCTCGTCGCCTTGGCTTCTCCCTTTACTTTGAGGTCATCACGGCGTTCGACGCACCGCTTTCTTTTTTTTCACCGAGACGGTTCGAATTGCCATCGCACTTCTCTCTCCCCTTGAGGAGACAGAAATCACATCCACCGACCCCTCCACAACTCCCCTTGATTCGGCGACCTCCAACCATCACACCGATCGCCATAATAAAGATGACGCAACCGAAGACGGACACCGTTGTGAGAAAAAGAATCATCTGCCATTCCTAAGGTAGACTGGAGAGACGGTTGAAACCAGGGCTTTCCATCTCAAGAAATCCATCATCTCCTCTGACGATGAAAAAGGCCGCCAGATTCGCGCTTTCAGCCAACTGCCGGCCTTTATTCGGTCCGAGAATTATTAGAGCGGTAGCCCAAGCATCGGCACGCCTGCAGGAAACGTCCAGCACACTGACCGATACCAACTGATGTTGGATTGGCCGGCCAGTCCGTGGGTCGATCTCATGGGAGTAGCTTCGGTTGTCCACCTCGAAATAGTTGCGATAGTCTCCAGAGGTTGCAATCGCCAAATCGCGGAGTTCCAAGACTCTCTGGATGCCTATCTGATTTGCGGTCGGACTTTCAATCGCAACTCTCCAGAAAGAAGCATCCTCTTTTTGACCACTGGCCAGCATTTCGCCTCCGATATTCACGAGGTAATTGGTAATTTCCAGCGCCTCGAGAGATTCAGCGACTGAATCGACGGCAAAGCCTTTGGCAATTCCGGATAGATCGATTTGAAGATCCCCGGAATTTTTCTTCAGGGCCGGTGGGGAAAGGCGGGCGCGCAAGTGTTGCGAACCGATTTTATTGAGGGTTTTTTCGATACTGGACTGGCTCGGAATCTGATTGTTTCTCTCCGGTGGGCCGAAGCCCCATAGATTAACCAATGGGCTGACGGTGATATCAAAAGCGCCACCTGACAATTCAAAAATCTGAATCGCATCGGCCACAACGGTGGCTGTATCCACAGAAACCGGGAACCAATTGGTACCGCCGGAACGGTTGAACCGTGAAACCTCGGAATCCGATATATAGGTGGACATCAGTGAGTTGATCCTTTCCAAGTGCGTTGAGATGGAGGCTTGCAGTAACTCCTCGGATACTGTGTCCGGGAGCGATGCCAGAGTCACTCGATAGTAGGTTCCCATGGTTAAACCGGAAAGGGTGAGAGCCCGGTCTGTTGAAGAAGGTTGCTTTCCACAACTCAGGAGAGCGAAGCCGCAGAGGAAAACACTGGCTAAGGTCAGCAGAGGTGATCCAGGAACCCATTGGAAGACCCCGTTCCTCCTTTTCTTGAAAGACTTTTTCAATCGAATCCTATCCTCCGAAATCATCGAACAATATATTTTCCTCTTCAACCCCGAGTTCATCCAGCATCTTAAGGACGGCTTTGAGCATCATCGGTGGACCACAGATATAGTACTCAGTATCTTCAGGCGCTGAGTGGTCCTTGAGGCAGTTATCGTAAAGTACTTGATGAATGAATCCTGTGTAGCCATTCCATTCATCGTCCGGGAGCGGATCCGATAGGGCCACGTGCCATTCAAAGTTGTCATGTTCGCGCTGAAGCTTATCGAATTCGTCCACATAAAACATCTCACAGACACTCCGCGCACCATACCAAAAGGTAATCTTCCGTTTCGTCTTGATCCGTTTCAATTGATCGAAAATGTGCGATCGCATGGGCGCCATGCCGGCTCCCCCCCCAACGAAGACCATTTCGGCATCGGTCTCCTTGGCGTAGAATTCCCCAAAGGGTCCAGAGATGGAAACTTCGTCGCCTGGTTTAAGGCTGTAAATATAGGAGGACATTTTCCCGGGCGGAATGCCATTCGACCCAAAGGGCGGTGGGGTCGCGATGCGGACATTGAGCAGGATGATTCCCTTCTCTTCCGGGTAATTGGCCATGGAGTAGGCCCGGTCGACTTCTTCATCCACTTTTGACCGGAAGCGCCAAAGATTGAATTTGTCCCAATCCGGTCGGTACTGTTCATCGATCTCAAAGTCCGTGTAGCTGAGTTCATGAGGCGGACATTGGATCTGAATGAATCCTCCGGCGCGAAAATCGAGATCGTCCTTGGGCGGGAGTTCGAGCACAAGTTCTTTGATGAACGTGGCCACATCGTGATTGGAACGCACCTTGCAGGTCCATTTCTTAATGTCAAAGACTTCCGTGGGCACCTCGATCCTCAAATCCTGCTTCACGGCTACCTGACAGGAAAGGCGCACACCGGCGCGGGCATCCCGCTTGGAGATATGAGAGAGTTCTGTAGGGAGAATATCGCCTCCACCTTCAAGGATTCTCACTGTGCATTGTGCGCAGGTCCCCCCCCCACCGCAGGCCGATGAAACATATACTTTCTCCGACGCTAACGTGTTCAGCAACTTTCCTCCCGCCGGGACGATCAGCGTTTTGTCCGGGTCATCGTTGATCGTGATGGTGACATCGCCGCTTTGTACTAAATGAGTTTTGGCGGCTAGGATAACCGCAACCAGGAGCAGAACCACCACCGTGAATGTGGAGACGCCTAGAAAGATCTCAAACATGATAATTTGTCTGTTAAATAGTTTGAATCAAAGTTGGATCCCGGAGAATGCCATGAAGGCCATTGCCATCAGTCCAACGGTAATAAAAGTGATTCCCAATCCCTTCAATCCATTCGGGACATTGCTGTATTTCAGCTTCTCGCGTATTCCGGCCAGGCTGACAATCGCAATCGCCCAGCCGAAGCCCGAGCCAAAACCGAATACCACACTTTCGGCGAAATTGTAATTCCGTTCCACCATGAAAAGGACACCGCCGAGGATGGCGCAATTGACGGTAATGAGAGGAAGAAAGATGCCCATTGTATTGTAGAGGGCGGGGAAAAACTTATCCATGGTCATTTCCAGAATCTGCACCATCGCCGCAATCACGCCGATATAACAGATCAACCCAAGGAAGCTGAGGTCCACGCCGTGAATACCGGCCCAAACCAAGGCATCCTCCCGAAGCACATATTGGTAGATCAAGTTGTTTACCGGCACCGTCAGCGTCAGGATAGCGATCACCGCGATGCCCAATCCAATGGCGGTATCGACCGTCTTGGAAACGGCGATGAACGTGCACATACCGAGAAAGAAGGACAGCGCCATGTTTTCGACAAAAACGGCGGTGAAAAAGATGCTGAGATAGGATTCAATCATCGGTTTAGTTCCTTTCAATCTGGTCTTTTTTCCATGTCCTGAGCGCCCAGATATAGAGACCAATGATAAAAAAGGCGCTGGGTGGCAACAGCATGAGACCATTGGAAACATACCAGCCTCCTTCCGTCGAGAGAGGCAAAATGACCTGACCGTGCAAGCGCCCGGATCCCAGTAGCTCGCGGAAGACACCCACGACGATCAGAATGGTACTGTATCCAAGACCATTTCCAATCCCATCAAGAAAACTGATCCCGACGGGATGGCTCATGGCAAAGGCTTCGGCACGTCCCATGATGATACAGTTAGTGATGATCAGGCCGACAAAGATGGAGAGCTGCTTGCTGATGTTATATGCATAAGCCTTGAGAACCAGATCCACCATGATGACCATTGAAGCGATAATCGTCATCTGGACGATGATTCGAATGCTGCCGGGTATGTGATTCCGAATCAGACTAATCGCGGAATTGGTCAGGCCCAGAACGACGGTCACCGCGACCGCCATGACAATCACGGTTTCGAGCTTGGTGGTGATCGCCAAGGCGGAACAAATGCCGAGCACCTGCAGGGCGATTGGATTGTTGTTGAAAAGCGGATCGAGAACGACATTTTTGGGTTTGTCAGTCATGTTCGTTTTTTCCTTCCTTGGAACGTATCCGGTCCAATAGTGGCTTAAAGCCATTTTTTCCCAACCAGTAATGCAAAAGAGAACTCACTCCCCGGGTCGTGATCGTGGCGCCTGACAGTCCATCGACCTGGTATTGGCGGTCGGGGCTGTTTGGATCGACCTTGCCCTTGATGACCGTGATTCTCGTGTTCCCCTCCTCATCGAAAGCCTTTTTGTCGATCCATTGTGCCTTCCAGCGTGGGTTGTCCACCTCGCCGCCCAAACCGGGAGTTTCGCCGTGTTCATAAAAAGCAAAGCCATCAATGGTCGTCAGATCCGCATCCAGGGCCAGATATCCATAAAGGGTCGACCAGAGTCCTTTCCCATGGACGGGGAGAATCAATTGCTGAATTTCGCCATTCTCGTTTTCGGCCACATAAACAAGGGCATAGGGCGATCGTCGCTTAATCCCGGCCAGATCATCCGCTTTCGAGATCTCCACGCCGAGATCGGCGCTTTTCGCTGCCTTTCTCTGATCAAACATCACGGCATCGATGTTGTTTCTGAATTCGCCGGTAGCCAGATCGACCACCTTGATCTCGAATTCCTGAAAGAGTTCCTCAATGGATTTCCCTTCTTCGTAGAGTCCGGCCGCCTGGAGGATATTTTTCTTGCGATCCAGATCTTTGTTCTTCGCCTGCTCCGGTCGAAGGAACACCGCCGTCGTGGAAACGAATGCCGAACAGACAACGGAAAGTAGTCCGGCGACAATGAACGTCTTTGACACAGTATCTTTAGCCATCGCGGAGCCTCCTGCGTTTAATGTGCGCTCGAATAACCAGCGCGTCAATGAATGGGGCAAACACGTTTCCGAGCAGGATCGAAAGCATCATCCCCTCAGGATAGGCCGGGTTGATGACGCGGATCAGGATCGCAAGAAATCCGATGAGGAACCCATAGATCCACTTTCCAGATTCGGTCATTGCAGCCGAGACCGGATCGGTGGCCATGAACACCAGACCGAAGGCAAACCCACCGAGAACCAGATGCCAAGCCGGGTTCATTTGGAACATGGGATTCGTTTCACTGCCGACAAAATAGAGCAGAGCAGAGGTGGCGAAGGCTCCAATCAACACGGCCAGCATAATTCGCCAGGAACCCACGCCGGTGTAGATAAGAAAGGTGGCTCCCACCAGACATGCCAGGGTGGAGGTTTCGCCCATGGAGCCTTGAATCTGTCCCAGGAATGCCGCGTTCCAACTGACATTCACGGTGAGGGCTTCCATCCCTTCGGCTGCCACCAACCCCAACGGGGTCGCACCGGTAAATCCATCCACCGCAGTCCAGATCGCATTCCCGCTCATTTGGGCCGGATATGCAAAAAAGATAAAAGCACGCGCGGTCAAAGCTGGATTGAGAAAATTTTTCCCAGTCCCCCCGAACACCTCCTTACCGATAACCACTCCGAAGGAGGTTCCAATCGCCACTTGCCAAAGCGGGATCGTCGGAGGAAGGGTAAGGGGAAAGAGCAACCCCGTAACCAGAAACCCTTCACTGATTTCTTCTTTTCTGATGGTCGCGAAGAGGATCTCCCACGCTCCGCCCACCATATTACAGACAAAAAAGACAGGGACGAAATAGAGAATCCCATGAATCACATTCGCCGCCGTGCTCGCAGGATTGTAGCCCACGCCGAGCAACTGGATGACCCAACCCCGCCATCCCGGTGCGGCCGCGGTTCCCATCTCAGCCAATGTGGAGTTGACCTGGTAACCCGTGTTGTAAAGCGCCGCTGCCACACACGGTCCCAACGCAATCCCCACGGTGATCATCATCCGCTTCAGGTCCATTCCATCCCGGACATGAGTGGTGCCCTTCGTGACGATTCCTGGAGAGAAGAAAAAAGTATCGATGGCATCGTAAAGCGGGTAGAGGATCTCGTATTTCCCTCCCTTCGAACAATAAGGATGCAGCCTGTCGAAAAACTCTCTTAAGAATTTCATATCCCGCCCTTCATCCTTCGGTTTCGATCGTTGTCAGGTTCCTACTGAGAATGCTGCAGTAATCCTCTTTTCCCGGGCAGACAAAAGTGGAAAGTGCCAGATCCTCTTCATCCAACTCCAGGCACCCCAAAGCCTGCGCCTGATCCGTATCCCCAACCATGAGTGCGCGTAACAGAGGGGTGATCAGCATATCCATCGGCATCACTCTCTCGAACACTCCGATTGGAACCATGGGGCGTTCGCCCCCACCGGTTGATGTCGTAAAGGGGAATTTAATTCCTCTGATCTGCTTCGAAATAAAGGTGTTCGTGACCGAAAAACGATCAAATCCCGGCCGGTGCCAATCCAGAAACTGGCGCGACCGGTTTTCCGAAATGGCGCTGATCTGATGATGATACCGCCCCAGAAATGCAAAAGGTCCAACGGCCAGATTCCCATACAACACCGACCCCGAAATAACGCGAATCTCCTCACGCCCCCGGTCCCTCAATTCGCCGGCGAGCAAATCATCGATGCTCGCACCAATCTGAGTCCGAAGGAGCCGGGGACGAGCTATCATTGAGCCCCCGAGCGAAATCAACCTCCTGACGTCAATCCTGCCGGTCCTAAAAAGAAAGCCGATGGCAATCACATCCTGCAGATTCAGATGCCATACAGTTTTCCGGGCTGAAACTGGATCCAGAAAGTGTATGTGAGTGCCGACCAGACCGGACGGATGCGGGCCTTCGAAGGCGACGGAAGTGACAAAATCGAAATCGGAACCGGGAAGCGAGTCTTCGGGATGATGACACAGGTAGAGCTTTCCGTCGGTGAGATTGGAGATTGCGCTCAAACCATTCTTGAAATCATCTTCCCGGCCCTGGATTGCAAGACGGGGCGGGGCGGCCAGCGGATTCGTATCCATCGCGTTGACAAAGAGCGAGTGAGGGCTCGAATCGGGAGACGGAATCTTGCCGTAGGGACGGGTTCGAAGCGCGGTCCACAAACCGGAAGCGAGCAGATTCCCTTTCGCTTCCCCGGGAGAAAGGTTTGCAAGCCGGTCCACCGAATAGGACCCAAAGGTTTCTTCCGCAAACCGATCTACCGGATAAGTCGGGGCATTTCCTCCTTCGCCGTCATCAGCTTCAATGATCACGGATTGAAGGATCCGCTTTTCTCCTCGGTGTATGTCGACCACCGTGCCACTAGCCGGCGAGGTAAAACGAACGCCCGGATTTTTCTTATCGGCGAAGAGTAACTGTCCCAGCTTGACCCGTTCCCCGGCTTGAACGGCCATCGTCGGTTTCACTCCGGCATAGTCCGTTCCGATGACGGCCACTCGGCGTACCCTTCCCGTCTCGATCACGTCCAAATCCGGCTGTCCCGTGATCGGTAGATCCAAACCCTTTTTGATTTGAATGCATTTTCCCTGTTCCTGACTAATAGGAATTTGCTTTTCGAGCATTGTGAAAGAATGGGCGTTCCGAGGTGTTGAGTCAATGAAACAACTAAGTCGAGGTAGGGACGCCGGTTGCCCGACGCCCCCCTCACAGATCCCGGCGTGCGGTTTCCCCGCACCGGGCTCTTCACGATAACTCGCAGTTTTACAGCCCATAGGTGGGTTTGC
>DUCD01000420.1 GCA_012959985.1 Verrucomicrobiales bacterium
TTTATCATCAAATCCTATGGGATGGCTCTGAAAACAACTCTTTATTTTTGCTGCGATCAGAATTTTTCGACACTACGCGTTCGAAAACGCCGTGGACCAGGATCTAGCCATCGGGCCAAACAAGTTGCCTCAGACGATGTAACAATTGATTATGTTAGCACCCCGTGCTTGCTGTCACTTCCTTTTCTGGAGCAATTCGATCGCTTTAATAGCCTTTGTGTCGCCATTTTCTGCGGCGTTGATGAGGTCTCGCTGAAGCGTTACCATGCTGTTCCTCAAGATCATGCCCTGTTCAAAAGTGAGATTATCCTGATTACTGATGGATATGATTGATGCGACAGCCTTGTCATATATTTCTTCTCTTAACGCTTGGGTGGCTATCGCCGCTTTCCCCTTTGTTGTCGAGTCAGCATCCGCGAATACTTGTTCCAATTCCGAGGCAGCTTGGGTCAAATTCTTTGGTGTGCGAGCCAACCGCTCATTCTCCGACATGCCACACCCAAAGAGTGTCACTGCCGTAACTCCGACCAGAAAGTGTCTGATGAAAATATACATTACTTTATTCAACCGCCTTGGCCGGGTTAATGCAAACTGGCTTTATGAACCGTTCCTGGACCCCGGGTTATTCCACAACCGGCCTGGCCGATCGCCTCCACTGGATGAGTTGAAACCGGACAGACGGAAATACGCGACATGTTTGATATATTCCACATGCCCACCCACGGATCCCATGTTTCCGCCACCGTTGTGTCTGGCAGTAATTCCTTCGTGTGGATAGTTTGCATCCGAAATCCAGAACGGAGTTCTTTCGTCCGGTTCCCAGTAAATGACATCATTCGCGTCGAATTCTGAAGTTTTATACGTCTTTGTCGAGACTCCCCCAACGCCATTAGAATAATCGGATACCGAACCGTTCATCGTGTAACTAGAAATCTTACCGGTGAACGGACGGGATCGAAACGCAGCATTATTGGTTCGGTCGACAGGGCAAAGATAGAGCTTGCGAGCTTTGAGGGTCGTCCACAGAAGCCCACCTTCTATATTCTCTTCTTCCGCCCTACCTCGTCGCTCAACTTTGGTGAGCCAACCTTGGCTTCGTGGAGGGCCATTCCATCCACTGAAGGGCAGAAACTCCTGATTTTCCAAGGAATACATGGTTGTGGCCAACAGGATCTGTTTGAAGTTGTTAATGCAGCTTGTGCGGTGAGCCATACCTTTCGCTTTCGAAAGCGCCGGCAAAAGCATGCCCGCCAGAATGGCTATGATGGCAATGACCACCAACAACTCAATCAGTGTGAAGGCTTTTCGGAAATTAATTGATGCTCCATTCCCTGATTCAGGTATCACCATATTAATAAATAAATAAATAGGAGTTTCCTTTTTTAGCATCTAACCAAGGTTGCCGTTTATCAGCTTTTCTTCAAGAACAAAGTCCCTCAAACTCTCCTTTGAATACAAAATCGGTGCTTCAGCCATCAACTGTTCCAAGCTAGATTTGGCGGCCGAGTGCAGCCATTTAAGTCTGCCAAGAACCGCTTCTCCTCTTGCGACAAAGCCAAGTCTTGAGCCTGCCTCTCGCTTGGAACAGTTTCCCATTGCCCTCGCTAAGCTCGACAGAGCACCGGGGCGGACCAAAGACAGTGGATTAGGCTCACATTACATTCGATCGAGCAAAGCGAGGAACACAATTCCACGCAACCGCACCGTTCAGCACCTCGCAGAAAAGGAGATCGGGACGTAGCCGACGGGAGCAAGTTGAAAACCGAACCTATGGCGCACTTCCCGGTCGTAGCCGAGGCGCGACCGATTGAAACGAGTCAAGCCGCTGTCAATGGGGCTCACTTCATTCGCCTGTTCGGGAAGTCGAGATTTGGCGAGTTGTGGGTCACGCCACTCCGGAACCACGGCAGTCGAGCTTTTGCGAGTCCAATCTGCACGAGCCTCTGCAAGCGAGATACCGAACCGAAAGCACTCTGCAACACGGGAGCCCGGCAGAGTAGGTTTTACCTCGATTCACTCGGTCGGGCGGTCGAGATCAGAGAGAACAAAAACTCAAAAGTGATGAACAATCACGGCTTCGTCGTGACCCGACGTAAGGTTCTACTATCGAGGGTTTTCTAAGAATAGTGCTACACACTTTCGCCTGA
>DUCD01000421.1 GCA_012959985.1 Verrucomicrobiales bacterium
GCATCGATTCTGGAAGTTTCCGGGTTCATGGCAAAGAAGTTCTGACTCAGGAACAGGTCCTCAAAACCGTCACCATCATAGTCAGCCACCGATACACCGAAGACCGGAGCCATCTGAGCCTCACGGGGCATTTCAATCGGTTTGAATCGGTTCCCGCGGTTAAAGAAAACCATGGATGCCATGGTATCGACTTCCAGTGTCTTCAGTTTCCACAGTTCCGGTCCAAAGATCTGCTCGATAGCCAGATTTGCGAAATCCTGAAATCGGAGGTTTTTCTTGAACAGAAACGGGAAAGCTTTCAGGACACTCCTGTAGTCACGCTGAGGCATTTCTCGGTTTAAAGCAGGGCTGAACCAAGTCTCCACGAGATCGAAGGATCCGTTTTCATCCAGATCTCCGTAATACAATTTTCGAACAGAATCCCTCTGGGCTCGATACTCATGGTTCAAGCCCCAATTACCGACAATGAGATCCATCCGCCCATCGGCATCCAGATCGCCTGCGGTAATCCCTGTCCACCACCCCCTGAAGGAACTCAGACCGTAATCTTCCGTGCGTTCGACAAAGTTGCCTTTGTCATTGATAAAAACTCGGACGCGACCCCAGTCACAGGCAATGGCAAGATCAGGTTGACCATCCTGATTCAAATCGGTGAAGACCGAACCACTGACTCGACCCAGTTGTTTGAACTCCCTTGAATGCTTCAGTCGACCGTCTTCCCAAACATAAATATAGGAAGAGACGGGTGAGGGGAATTGTCCAGATTTGAAACTGCCGCCAACAAACAGATCCAGATCATGGTCACCATCAATGTCTGCGGCGCTGATGGAGCCGACTTCATGATCAAGGCTCGGAAGATAGGTTGCCACTTCCTGCGATTCAAAATCATAAATGCGGGCAAATGGCCGAGGATATCGATCCATCTCATCATAGCGAGCCACCGCCAGCAGTTTGTTACTGCTTGAGGAATCACGCAATGAAAGCATTCCTGCGAGATCATAAGGAAGCGGCCTTGAATCCTTTTGCCGCTTAAACCCACCCTTTTTATCATTTATATATACAGCTATTGCCCCTCCTCGACCACTGCCGATTACCAAGTCCTCCCAGTGGTCGTGGTTCACATCGGTCCAGACAACTCCCGGACCGCTCTGGCTATACCTTCGTGGAAGCAGAGACTGCCGGCGGAAATCATCGAATGGAGTTTCGACATGTCGATGTTTCAGTTTCGCAGAACGATCGACGAAGAATGGATCGGCATCTTTCTTCTTAGGCAAACGCCTGTTTTCGGAATCATTCATGGACGGTTCATGGATTTCATACCAACGGTTGCCCTGAACGCCTTTCAGAACAGAGCGTCTGCCCGAAGGCCAGTCAACTTCGAGGGAAGAGGTCTTACCAATGGAAGCGGCGGCAAACACGGTTAATGGTTGATCTCCGGAAAGGTAACGGCCTCCAGCGATCAGTTCCTGGATTTGCAGAACATCACTTCCATCCAGTTTGATCTTCGCTCCGACACCTCGTGTATTCGCTGAATCGCTGATTAAGCTGACCGCAATCCGATTCCGATCGGCGACATTTCGATAAAGTCCGGCCGTTGCATTGAGATTATTGACGACCACATCCAAGTCCCCATCATTATCCAGGTCAGCCAGCGCCAAACCCTGCGAAATACCGCTCTCACTAAAACCCCATTGTGCACCGATCTCTTCGAAATGCAGATCCCCTGAATTCCTGAACAATAAATTGGGCGTGTCCAGTCGGGGATAAAGCCGTATCAGTTTCAGGATTTCTTCCATCGTCAACTGCCCGGAAGCCTGGATAGATTTAATCTGTCGGTCGATATCTGCATTCTGAATATCATGCATCTGCCCGTTGGGAATCAATAAGTCTTCAAAACCATCCAGATCGACATCAAGAAAGACCGGGCCCCATGACCAATCCGAGGCTTCCAATGCCGCAAAAAAGGAAGCTTCCGCAAAGGTGCCATCCCCTCTATTTACCTGCAGCGTATTGCGTTTCACCTGCGGTCGATGGGATACCCGTCCGATTGGCCAGTAAACGGGTGCCTTCTGACCAACCTGGGTCAACTGGTTGCGGGGATCCGGGCTCAGCATATCGGTGACAAAAACATCCACATCGCCATCCCGGTCGACATCACTGAAGTCAACTCCCATGGAATAGGTGGGAAAATTGCGAATGGACAGAGGATCCAATTCGCTGAATCGGCCACCTCCCACGTTGATCCAAAATCGATCGGGAGTGAAAAGGTCGTTGCAGACATACAAATCCGGAAGGCCATCATCATTCACATCGTGAAATTGTACCGCCAAGCCCCAATCCATGGGCGCTTCTCTTAAAACCTGTTTCCGGACATCCAAAAACCGTCCCGAGGTCCATGACTGCGATTCAAAAACTCCCTGCCCATCATTAATGAAGAGAAAATCTGATTCCCCGAATTCAAAAACATTTCCCGAGGGAGAGACCCGGAACCTGTTTTTGTATTCAGGCTGATCGGTGGAACGTCCGTTGACATGCGTGACTATGGATCGGCCGTTTTGGTCCTGACCGATTCGATAGCGGGTTTTCGGCTGATCCATCATGGTTTCATCCCGGTAATTCGTAACATAAAGATCAATGTCTCCATCGAGATCAATATCCGCCAGAGCCATGGACATACTTGCCGCTTCAGAAGAAAGCCCGGAAGACACCGTGACGTCTTTAAACCGTCCGGATCCATTGTTCTCAAACAATCGCGTGCCGCCACCCAGAAGATTCACGAGAAGGTCCATGTCGTGATCTCCATCGACATCGGCAAAAACGGCGGCGGTACTATCCGAATCGTGGAGATCGATTCCCGGTGAGAGGTCGGTAATCGATTCAAACTTCCAGTTTCCCAGATTTCGATAAAGGACATTGGAGCCATCCAGTCGACAGAAATAAAGATCACACCAACCATCCCCATCGACATCCGCTGCCGCAACTCCGGAACCACTCAGCAGAACCCGATTGCGCAAGGATCGTTCTTCCGTCACCCGGTTCTGGAACGGGATACCCGTTCTTTCTCCTGACAACAATTCAAAGCCCACTTGGTGGGTATCCGGGACATCCAGGTTCTTCCACTTGTAATGTCCTTCATCCACCCATTCATGCTCCACCGCCCCCACCGATCCCGCCATGCTTACCACAAGAAGCAGAGCGCTTGAGAGAGAACCTATGCGGGTGCGCCGTCCAACGACTACAGGCAAACTCTTTCGGGATGTTCGTTTCAGTCGCATCATTTCAACGCAGCACCCTGATCGCCCCCCCGTGGGTCACTTCGATTTGGACAGCATGTTTTGGAATTGTCACCGTGGTTGACTTGCCTCCTCGCCATTGAACTTGAATACGGTCCATTGATGCTGAAGTCGACATCACTTGAAGAGAACTCGATTGAGACCAATAACCGGATCCGGCAGTGATTTCCCGCACCGGACCGGTATCAGCCCCGGAACCTGAAATCATACGAAGTTTAGCTCCAATTCCAGATGGATTTCCATCAGGACCTCTCAATCGGATAATCAGGCCATTCTGTTGCGATGTATTCCGAAATAGCTTTGTGGCACCATTGTTCTGAGTGACCACCAGATCGGGTCTTCCATCCATGTCAAAATCTCCGACACTGCATCCCCTTTGTTCACCGAACACCGCAATCCCGCTCTGCGGGATTGATACCGGTTTAAAGTGACCGTCCCCCTGCCCTTTCAGAAGAAGCCCCACACCTCCATCCATGCGATCGGCACCAGGCTTTGCTTCAAAATAGTTCTGCGCGAGATAAACATCTTCCCTGCCATCCGCATCAAAATCGGCAACAGAAATACCGAATACCGGTGCAAATTGAGCCTCAACCGGCAGCGGAATACCGATGAAACGCCCCCCCTGATTGAGAAAAACCATGGAGCTTAGAGTATCCAACTGAAGGAAGGACGCCTTGGAAAAATATTCTCCCAGAATTTCTTCAATGGAAGCTTTTCCAAAGGATTCAAAAGTAGGGAATGAATTCTTCAGGTAAGGCAGGGCTTTTGATAACTCCATCATTTGTTCAAATGGAACCTGGCGTTGCAGGTGGGGATCCATAAACGTTTCCAAGGCTGTTATGCGACCTGATCCGGACAGGTCGCCATAATAAATCCTAACCTGATCCACCCCTGCGGCGTGGTAACGGTTGTTCCAACCAAAATTTCCTGCAATCAGATCGAGCCGGCCATCACCGTTGAAATCGCCGGAGGAAACACTGTTCCACCAACCGACTAAACCCTGTAGTCCCCACGGCTCCGTGGTTTCCCTGAGCCGACCGTCGACGTTCTCGAATATTTTCAGCGGACCCCATTCGCAAGCCAGGATCAATTCCGGTTGTCCATCGTCGTTCAGATCGCTGAAGAGAGCGCCGCTTACCAGCCCCACTTTTCTCAGTGTTTTAGAGTTCACTTCATCAAGCACCCACTCTCCGCCCTGATCCAGATACAACTGGGAATCGGCAGGCTCAGGATATCTCCCCGGTTTCACTCGTCCTCCCACAAATAAATCCAAATCGCCATCTCCGTCAAAATCCGCGATGGCCAATGGGCCTGCGCTCGAGGAATTCACCGGAATACGACCTGTCATGGGCTGCGGACTTAATTGAATTCGACGAACCGCCACCCCCTGAGACGATCCATCTTCATAATTGGAAGACCCTATCAGAAGATGTCTTTCGTTTTGACCCCGATGATAACCCAGAACCCCAGTGGTGTCCCGATAGGCCGGCTTCTTCGAGGAAGAGCTGACCTGTGGCACAAATCCATCCTCATTCCGATTGTAATAGACACCCATCGGACTGCCACGCCCGGTTCCAATGACCAAATCTTCTCGTCCGTCACCATCCAGATCAAACCAACTGACGCCGGGCCCGAGTCGACTCAAACTCTTCGGTTGAAGCACCTGCCGGGATTGATCTGAAAAAGGGATATCCCGATGTCTATGCTCAAGCAAACCTTCAACCTCTTCAAACCAAACGGATCCTGAAAGAGATTCCGATGCTTCATGAACGTGTTCAGTCAGGGGGGCATCCTCCGGTTCGCCAAAGATATAAAGATGGTTCGGTTGAATATCCTGATGAACCGTTCGGTTTCCCGATCGCCAGATAATTTCCAATTCATAGGAAGTGGAACTTTCAGCAGCAGAAAACACTTTAAGGGCATCATCCGAAGAAAGATAACGACCTCCAGCACGAATCTCTCTTCGCTGCGTCCTATCCTCTTCTCCGAGGGAAAGAGTTTTCAGAATCAGCTTGGCTCCAATCGCCTGAGTGTTGGGAGGTCGTCCAATAAGGCGAACGGCAATTCGTGGAGCATCTGCCAGGTTGCGATAGATTTCAGCAGGATCATTCATATTATTGATGACTAGATCCAAGTCCCCATCGTTATCCAGATCTGCCAATGCCATACCGTGAGATACACTTTTGATATCAAAACCCCAATCCTTTCCAACTTCCTTGAACGTGAGATTCCCCTGATTTTGAAAAGCATGATTCCGAACTGCCAAACGGTCAAAATACCGATTCAATCGTCTCTGATCTCTTTTCGACATTTCTTTCGAAGCCCGAATGGCTTCAATTCTTCTGGATGCATCCTTATCCAAACCGTTCAGTTCGTGGCCAGTGCTCACTAGAATGTCATCGAATCCATCGAGATCGACATCGAGAAAAACCGGATTCCAAGACCATTCGGAAGCCTGAACCCCACTCAATCGACCAATTTCTGCAAAGGTTTCGTCTCCGCGGTTCAGGAACAAGGTATTTCTAGAAACCTGGGGACGGTCCAAGCTCCGCATACTGGGCGGCACGCCATCCATCATCTGCACATTCCGTCTGACATGATCACGACTGAGCATGTCCGCCAGAAAAAAATCGTCTCGGCCATCCTGATTGATATCGGCAAAATCAACTCCCATGGAATAGATGCTGGTGGTGCGTAGAGCGTTACGCGGGATAGCACGAAACTGGCCGTTGCCCTGATTAATCCAGAATCGGTCGACGGACTTGTAGTCATTACAAACATAGAGGTCAGGCAGGGAATCCTGATTGACATCATGAAACATGGCCGAAAGCCCCCAATCATGAAGGTCGGTTATCAACGGAGTCCCGTCTTCCAGAAAAAACCGTCCCCCACCCATTTCGATGGGTTGGAAATGGGCCTTGCCATCATTAATCAGCAACAAGTCCGGTTCCCCGTTCTCAAGCATCTTCCCTTCCGGAGTCAGGGAAAAACGCCCTTCGTTTTCGGTTCCGGCTACCGGTTCTCCATTGACTTTAACGACGACCGGCTGCCCGGAATGCATCTCAACTTTGAACTTGGCGTTCAATTGATCGCGGATAGTGGTTCGACGGTAGTTTGCAATATACCCATCCAGGTCGCCATCGCTATCAATGTCAGCCAGGGCAAGGGACATCCCTCCCCGATTCGGATTCAAGGGCTCGGGCTGTTCAATTCGATGGAACACGCCGGATCCATTATTACCGAGTATCCAAGTACCCTGCCCCACCGTATTGATGATTAAATCCAAGTCTCCATCTCCATCCAGATCTGCCAAGGCTGTTCCTGAAGAAAGCAGATTGGGAAAATCCACATTGGATTCTTCGGCAATATCCTCGAATCGCCAGTTCCCCAGATTGCGGTAGAGCGAATTGCGTCCATCAAGGCTGCAGAAATATATATCACATCGCCCATCCCCATCGATATCTCCAGCTGCAACTCCCGATCCATTCAGTAGAATCTGGTTTTCGGTGTGACTGTCGTGTTCCAAGCGATTCTGAAACCGGATTCCCGTCACATCCGGATTCATGCGGAGAAATCCGATTTCATTCGTTTTCTCCACGATTAAGGTTTTTTCCTTCACTAATTCGGAAATCAGCGCACAGGGAAATAGAAAATACAGACTCAGGAAAAATCCATAATACCCAACACTCACCGGATTCAATCGAGTGGATTGATATCTAAAATGTGTGATTATTACGCCCACGATTCGGGCAAACCCTGAAATACCATCAACTGAAATGCAAGCGGGATCGATCTTTCCACAAATTGAGATTGGGTCTCATTTTCAAGTTGACAGTCACCCGAAGCCTTGCTTTTGTAATTGAGACTCATTTGCAATAAGAGCCGAAAAGATGGAAACAAACAAAATTATCGTATTAGCCGGGTGCATCCTATTGGCATCCGCGTTCGGCGTTGCCGGACAAGAGAGTGCAGAGAAGGAATATGATTCCCGGATTCAGGCAATGGAAGAGACGCTCAATAGAGTGCTGGTAGAGTTGGAAAGTTTGAAGAAGGACCGGGAAGCTTGGAAAAAGCAGGCAGAAGCTGAATCGGATCGATCCGATTCGCTGGAGCAGAATCAGCAGGCCCTGATGGAAGAACTGGAGGAAATGCGGGAATCCGGTACGACGGTGGAAACTCAGCCACAAAGCAGCCGAGGCCCGATTCCCGGCAATATGCAATCCGTCTCCGGCGCCCCACGTGTAGGAAGTATTCGAACCGGGGGACTGCCTCCCGGGTTACAACTCGGAGGGTACGGAGAACACCATTTCAATTTGAAGGAAGGAGATGGAGACGGCAGCGATATCCACAGGTTCGTCACTTTCGTCGGCTACGAATTTGCCGATTGGGCTCGACTGAATTCGGAGGTGGAATTAGAACATGCCTTCGTCAATGACGGAGACGGAGAGATCTCGATTGAACAGTTTTTCGTCGATGTGGACATCATTGATGAATTTAATATTCGGGTCGGGCGAGTTCTGCATCCGGCGGGCATCATCAATCGATTTCATGAACCCACCACATTTTTGGGGGTGGAGAGGCCCTCATTTTCCAAGAATATTCTACCCAGCACTTGGAGTATCGATGGAGTCGGTTTCCGGGGCAATCTAACGGATTGGTTGAGTTATGAAGCCTATGTTCATGCGGGTCTTGATGGTTCCAAATTCAGTGGCAGCAGTGGAATCCGAGGAGGGCGCATCAAGGAAAGGCCCGGTTTCAATGATGTCGGTTTTTCGGGACGAGTGGATTTCTATCCTTTGGTCGCATTTGATGTGCCATCACCGGTGGCCCTGAAAACAGGTTTCTCCTATTCGAATATCGGCACGGATAATTCGGATCAGGACAAAGGCACCGGACGACCGGACAGTAATATTCAAGTTTTCTCGTATGACATGGATCTTCGCTGGAAACGCCTGGACCTACGAGGCGAAATCGCCTTTATCGACAATCCAGCCGCTGAGGACCCGGGTGTGGGTGCCGGCACTTCTGATGAAATATTCGGGACCTATTTCCAAGCCGGGTATCACTTCATGCCTGATGCCTGGAAAACCGGAAAACTGGAGCAATCGGACGCCGTCGGTTTTGTCCGTTACGAGTATTACGACACTCAGTTTGGAGACGTCACTTTCGGCACAAAAGATCGAAGTAAATCGAGAAGGGATTTGGTTTTCGGTCTGGCGTTCCACCCGATGCCTCGGCTTGTTTTCAAAGCAGACCTAATCCTCTCAGACACACTCGATGGAAATGCTCCGAATCGCTACGATTTTGGGTTCGGATATAGCTTTTAATCGATCTATGAGATTTGTTCTTATTTTCACCTTGTTGATGCTGACGGCCGAATCCGTATCGGCCGTCAGATATCTTACCGAAGAAGCAGCGAAGGAAATCGCATTTCCAGATGCTGAGTCATTTGTAAAAAGAAAAAAAGCGGCTACCAATGCGCAACGTGAACAAATTGGCAGCCGTCTATCCCACAAACGGGTTCCCCGGTTCTTTGAGTATTATGAAGCCATACAAAATGGGAGAACTCTGGGATTTGTGGTATTTGGAAATGTGATTGGAAAACACCAACCGATCGATTATATGGTCGCCTTGAGCCCTCAACAGAAAGTCAAATCGGTAGAGATCCTGGTTTATCGAGAAGCGCACGGAAACCAAATCAAACGTGAGAATTTTCGCCGTCAATTTTTGAAAAAATCGGTTGAGGATCCCCTGAGACTTCATCGGGAGATTAAAAACATCTCGGGTGCCACCCTTTCATGTCGTTCCATCATTACTGCCGTTCGGGAAGTTCTAGCTTTCAGCGACACTCTGTTGCCCAGGACAGAGAAAACCGATGTTTCTACTGCAGACCGATCTGAAAAAGTGTTGGCCATTGAAAAACTTGGAAACATTCACTACAGAAAAAGAGCCCGTTTACTAATGGGGACTCTTCTGGAAATACAGGTGTTTTCCAGCGATTCAATCGAAGCTGATCGGGCCATCACCCAGGCCTTCAATGAAACAGCGCGCATTGAAAATGAATTGTTAAGCAGCTATGTCCCGACGAGTGAGATATCTCGATTCAACCAAATGGCCGGGCTTCAATCGGTGACTCCGAGTCCCGAATTATACTTCCTATTGAATCTATCCCACTCTATTCATCGGGACACCAATGGCATGTTCGATATTTCGGTCGGTCCTTTAATTAATCTCTGGAAACAATCTGAGCGGAGCGGACACCTTCCCTCTACTGAAAAAAGAGAGGAATTGATGAAACGAATCGGCATGAATTCAGTTGAGATTCTTGAGAACAAATCCCTGCGTTTTAAAAAAGAAGGAATGCAACTGAATTTCGGAGGAATCGGAAAAGGCTATGCCTTGGACAAGGCAGCTGAAGTTCTACGTCGC
Source organism: Verrucomicrobiales bacterium (assembly GCA_012959985.1). Lineage (GTDB taxonomy): Bacteria > Verrucomicrobiota > Verrucomicrobiia > Limisphaerales > DUCD01 > DUCD01. The sequence goes on from DUCD01000421.1 coordinate 9,723, forward strand.
CATGGTATCAAATCAGCACTTTTAAATTTCGGAGGACAGTACCTCGCAATGGATCCTCCCCCAAAGCAGGACGGTTGGCAGATCTTGATTCGCGACCCCCAATTCCCCGATCAGTTGATGGCTTCCGTGTCTATCGCTAATGAAGCCATCGCAACGTCGGCGGACAATCAACGCGGTTACTTCATTGATGGAAAACGCTACAGTCATATTATTAATCCAAAAACTGGCAAACCGGTTCAAGGCAACCTCAGTGCCACAGTGATTTCGAACACAGCAACAACAGTCGATGCCTGGTCAACAGCGCTTTTTGCGACCCATGCAGGACTTTCCATGCAATGGGCAGAATCCCACCATCTGGATGCCTACCTTTTGGATGATAAGCGCCGGGTCCACTCAGGAAATTCGAGTCGCTTTATGAGCGTTTTCCTTCCATAAATGGCTCTTAGTAAATCATGAGAGAGTTCGAACACAGCCATTCACGACTGACAAATCTGTCCTGGGAGATTAAAACAGCCTATACGGCATTCCTGGGGTTCTGTTTTTTCGCCTACGTCGTCATCTTCCTTCTGGCAGTTCTGAAAACAGGTTTTACCAATCAGGATTATGTGGACTATTACCAAGGGAATGAATCACGGGAAATGTATAAAAAAACCTATGGGGAACTCGTGGAAACCACCCACTTTCACCTGTTCAGCTATCCGGTTTTCCTCCTGATTCAGGGACATATTTTCCTTCTGACCGCATGGCCCCGGAGCATAAAAGCAGCCGTCGTTGTCGCTTCCTTCGTCGGATCCGCGCTTTACCTTGCAGCCCCATGGCTGGTCATTTACGGCTCCAGCCATTTCGCATGGATCGGATTTATTGGCAGATGGACACTCGCCATCTCCCTTTTTCTTTACTTGGTGGTGCCCCTTTACGAAATGTGGTTCAAGCGCAGTCCATGCCCAACGAATAATAGATAAGGTCTCTGCCTTGGGGTAAGCCTGCACCCTTGACCTTCATGCGGTTAATTCATCGATAAGGCTGACCAATTCTGGAATATGGAATGGCTTCGCCAGAAAACGATTTGAACCAGCCTTTTCTGCCTGATCCAAACAATTCTTAACATCGTTCAGACCTCCACTGGAAATAGTGATGATCTTGATGTCGACATTGTTTCCACGAAGATCGGAAATAATTTTCACCCCTTGCATGGAGGGCAATACTATGTCGATAATCGCGATATCGTATACTCTGGAATTCCATAACCTTGATGCCACTTCCGCGTTTTCAGCCACATCGACTTCATGCTCCCGAAGCGCCAGTGATCGGCACAAGGCATCGCGAACCTGCTCAGTGCCATCAACTATAAGAATATGAGCCACAGCTCTTAGGATTTATTGAAACAGACAGTTACGATTGTTCCCTTTTCCGGTTTCGATTCAACTCGAATTTCACCTTGGTGAGCTTTGGTAACAAGGTAGGCATGAGTTGTTCCGAGGCCGGACCCCCGCTTCTTTTTTCTTCTGTCCGTATTAAATTTCTCAAAAAACGCTTCAAGCTGATCCGGCGGAATGAGTTCACCGCCATTTTGGATTCGAACCGTTTTCTCCTGATCGAGGTGAACGAAAACAGTTCTTTCGGCTTCATCGGGAAGTTTCTCCACGTGTTCGGCTGCGTTTTTGATCAAGTTATGAAACATACCCGGCAGCAGGTTTATATCAGCATGAATAATTGAATCCGGGGCATCGCATTGAAAATTTATCTCTACTCGTTCTCCAAAGGAAAAACTCAGTCCCTGGATGACCTTCTTAAGCATCAAATCCAGATTGCATTCCGCTTTTATCAGCTCAACGGTTCCTTTCTCAAGTTGATGCACATCCCGATAAGACTCCATCAGCTTCTTCATTCTCCCGATGCTTGCCGAAATGCTGGAAATCGCGCCCTTCTGATTTGCGTCCAAGCCTTCGGCGTAGTGTAGCAGCAACATATCGGAAAATGCGGAAATGACAGTCATTTCATTGCTGAGCTCATGCCCCATGAACAAAAGAAACTCTCGAATTGAAATTTCCAATTCAGAATCTTCATCGCTCCATCCCGACATCTCCTTCATCAATGCACCGATTCGGTTATGCGTTCGGCCGAAACCGTCAAGAGGGAATTTTACCGCCGCATAGATCTGCTCCTCTCCCTTCAGGGGTAGATTCTCCTCAAAAATCATCGGTTGACACCTTTGAAAGACTTTCGAATCATTTTGCTGGAGTTGCTGGGCCGTATCCTCTGAGAAAATATCCAAGTCGGATTTCCCCAGAATATCCCCTCGGTTCATGGTGAACGCCTGTTCAAATCGACGATTAACAAACACGTATTTCCCTGAATTATTCTTGATGCTGAATATCTGAGGACTGTTGTCCATTATTGTCGGCAGGTTACGCTCGTTGACTTTGATCGCCGATTCCGTCAATTCCCGCATTTCAATTTCATGTTGCAGGCACCGGTTCTGTTCCCTCAACTCATCCTGAAGTTCTCGAATGGTCAGATGGGTCTTAATCCGGGCCATGACCTCTTCATGGCGAAATGGCTTCGTTATATAATCCACCGCACCGATCTCAAATCCTTTCAGGACATTTTCTGTATGAGAGAGCACCGTCATAAACAGGACGGGAATTTCGCAGGTATTTGAATCGGCTTTTAATTGGCGACAAGTCTCAAACCCATCAATTCCGGGCATGCGAATATCCAGAAGAATGATATCAGGTAGAACCGAACGGACCTGTTCCAATGCGAGTTCGCCACTCACGGCATGAGTAACATCGAAACCTTCACGTTTCAGGTAGGCTGTCAGAATCCGTACCCCATCGGGAGCGTCATCAACGATCAGGATTGTGTTTTTCCCCATCAAAACCTCTTATTCTTCAGTCTGGTTAAATAATTGGATTCAGAGCCATCCCATAGGATTTGATGATAAAACCCCTGTTTTTGTAGGGTTTCGGTTGCTTCTC
>DUCD01000422.1:0-8464 GCA_012959985.1 Verrucomicrobiales bacterium
GACTTATATTCCAGCCCATCACGTCCGACAATTTCAGCCCCTGGGATTTTCCGAAAACTTGATGCCGATCAGTATATAAAGACTCATTATGAAAAAACAGTTGATTTCTGCTCTCGTTGCTTGTTCAGCAGTTGCTTGTCTGGTGATCGTCCTTTCCGGCTGTGCGTCGACTTTATCTTCTGGTGAAGTGCCGCAGTTGCCCCCTGAGAAGATGGGTTCGCCTTTGGATAACCTGGATCCGGCTTCTAAATCCGGGTTTCTGTAGGCCAAATAGTGGCTCATTATGGTGTCGTAAAGGAATGCCTTAAGAATCGCATTGCCCATTTTTTCAATCTATGATCGAATATTCGTAGCGGTAAAAAGTTCACTATTTAAGAAAAGTTATCATTATGGCCCCAGTAATTGAGCAAACTCCTATTCTTCAGAAAACCAGAGAACTCTGCGAAACGATTGTCAGTCAACCGGATTTCGCTGACATCAAACGGCGTATTGATTCATTCATGGCGGATGAAAGCACCAAGAATCACTATCAATCTGTGGTTGAAAAGAATGAATTGCTTCAACAGAAACAGCAAACGGGGGAAGCATTGGACGAGGACGAAGTCTCTGCCTTTGAAAAGGACCGTGAATCATTGCTCAATAATCCTGTTGCCAAAGATTTTATGGATGCCCAACAGGAAATGCATGATGTCCAGCAATCCGTTAATCAATATGTCTCGAAGACCTTCGAGCTCGCACGTCTGCCCACAGAAGAGGATTTCTCCTCAGGTAGCTGTGGATCAGGTTGTGGTTGCCATTAATGAGGATTCAAGGCTGACGATTTAAAGCTCCGCGATGTCCGCTTGTGGCGCTGGTGATCTGGGTAGGGCTTTGAAAGGGTAGGTATGCCAATCTCATGGTGAAGCCATAGGCTTCGCCGATCTTGTAATTCGGTATAAACCATTGGAAATCCCATGCGGGATGACTGGGTCCCCCCCCAGAAGGAGATTGGGCAAACCAGATTCGGTCTTTTTTTCTGAACATGAAGATCAAGGCCATATCGTTTGATACCCCAAAATACCAAGGTTCTTCATAGACATAATCGGAGGGATGATTCACGAGAGTCAACGGGAAGCTCTTTTCGACAGGGGGAAGGAGAGTTGAATCAGCCGGTGGGTGGGTGCTGGAGACTCCATGTTTCGGCGTTTCCGCTGTTATCCATCTTAAGTGGTCGTTACTTTCGTGACGTCGTCTTCCCTTGAAATGGATTTCTTTATGACCCGGCTTATGAATATAACTCGCCCAGAAAAGTCCGATATAGTCGTATTGATACTCCCCTTTTCGTGGTATGCACTCGAAGGTGTATTCTATGGTTCCGTCTTTGAGTAATTTGTATCGTCCACAGCTTTCCAGCGACCAATTGCCCGTAGGAGGTTGATGGATTTCCACTGTATGCCGATTAATAACCCGCAAATTCATTGGAAACTTACGTGGTTCAAATTTCTCCTTTAGGCCCGCCACAGTTCCATCGTGAATGTGTTCAAAATTCAAGCCTGCATAGGGAGGGACGAACAGGTTCTGTTTCCGGTTCTTATGTGAAAGAAAAGCCAGTCCGTTATATCCGGCGCGATGCCCGGAGAGCGTGCTGGAATCAACGGCTTGGTTGTTTACAATGACAGCCGTGATGTTTCCCTGCTGGAGAAGAATATGAGATCTATCGGTTGTTTTGTAATGCACATTTGGATTGGTCAAGCTCGTGATGCCGGACGCCGCCATCGGATGTTCTGCGTTCATGCAAACAGAGCTTATGAGAGTGATGACATATGAAAACACGTTCCAGCGTTGGATGGGGTGGGGGCTCATTTCGCTTAAATAGTATGCCTGAACGGGTCTATAAAAACCTTTGATCAATAAGAAATGGTAAGCCAGTATAATATTTCAACTATTTCTGAAGATTCAGACGGCTTTTCTGAATTTTTTGGTTATCTGAACATTGGTTATGGAAATGAATTTGTTTAATTGGAATCGAGTGGCTGGGGTCTGTTGTTTGGCAATGTGCTTCAGCGTGGTTTTAATTGCCGGAGATCAAGATGAGACTAAAGAGAGTTCCGGCAATGGAAAAGGAGGCATTGGTGTTCGGTTCGATCCGGTAATTCAAATGATTGAAGGATGGAAGGTTCACGTTGAACCAGTACTGCTGGAAGGGGCTCACGGCGAGCTTGGAGCGCGATCTATGAAAATGCTTGAGAACCACTTGGAACGGGTTGCCCTGTTGATGCCGGAGGGCCGGCTTAAGGAAATGCGTACGCTTGAAATCTGGATTGAGCAGGATCATCCTGAATTGAAGTCAATGCAGTATCATCCAAGTCGAAGGTGGCTTGTTTCGCATGGTCACGATCCACGGCTAACTAAGAAAGTGCATATTCCGCGGGCAAAAAACTTGCTGTCCCGACAGCAGATGGTGAAGCATCCAGCGGTCGTGCTCCATGAGTTGGCTCATGCCTTTCACGATCAGATTCTCGGATTTGATCACCCGGAAATCATCAAGATATTCAAGCGGGCAAAGGAGTCAGGAAAATACGAAAAAGTGCTTTTGTACACCGGGCAGAAAGTCAGACACTACGGGATGTCCAACCACAAGGAATACTTTGCAGAAGGAACGGAAGCGTATTTTTATCGCAACGATTTCTACCCTTTTGTCAGGGCTGAACTGAAGGAGTACGATCCGGAATTTCATGATCTGTTGGAGCAGATTTGGGGTCCGTTGAAGTAAGGAACTACTCAGAAAAAAATTCACGATTTGGAGGGTTCGCCGTCCTACTGGATGCGGTGCCGGTTCATCAGTATCAAAAACTCCCCCCCCTTCCTTCCGGGAGGAGATACCTATGGTGAGGGATATTAACAACCCCTTTATTTTTAAAATCGTTCCGGCGGCGGGCCCATCCCGAAGTCCTCGGCGATAACCATGAGGCAGGGTATGAAAGTCAACACTACGACGGAGGAACAGAGTGTCCCCATGCCCAGTGCAATGGCCATGGGAACGAGGAAGAGTGCCTGAATACTGGTTTCGAAAATCATGGGGCCCAGTCCCAGAAACGTGGTGATAGCGGTGAGGATGATGGGACGGAATCTTCGTTTTGCCGCTAGGATGATTGCCTCAACAGGTGATTTTCCTTCCTTGAGATACCGGTTGCGGGTTAGGGCAAGTACAAATGCGCCATTGACCACCATTCCGCATAAGGCGATCATTCCGAAAATGCTGAACAAGCTCAGACTGAAACCCATAATCACGTGTCCGGCGACGGCAGCTAGAAGGCTCCATGGGAGCATCATCAGGACAATCACGGCTTGAAGATAACTCCTGAGCAGGGAGGCCATGATAGCATAGATACCGAACAAGGATGCCAACAGACCCCAGGAAAGGGTTGCCATGGAATCACGTTGTTCTCTTTGTTCCCCTTCAAAGGAATAACGCAGCCCCGGATATTTTGTCAGAATCGCAGGAAGTTTCTCCCCGCTGAAAGCGGACAACACCTTATTCCCGCTGGTGATACCTGGAATCACATTCGCCGTTACGTTATGCACTTGAGCTCCGTCCACCCTCTCAATTCTGACCGGGGCTTCGGTCGGAATTACATTGGCGGCATGATTCAATGGGATTTCTCCTCCTCCCGGCACCCGGATCAGCAGATTATCCAGTCCGCTAAGTGATTTTCTTTCCTCTTTCGGTAATTTCACCATGACCCTCAATTCCTGGCGTTCCCGCGGTTGACGTAGGGCCTCGGCCCCATAAAAAGAGTTGCGGATCTGCCTTCCGAGTTCACGGGCCGTGATTCCGAGCGCGCGTCCTTCCGGTTTGATTTCGAAATTAAATTGTGGCATCTCACTTCCGAATCCCTTCCGGACATCTTCCACTCCTGGATACTTTCCGATGGTATCGGCAACTTCGGTTGCCGCGGCTCTCAATACAGCCACCTCCGGATGGGAAAGGCGGATATTGATCTCTGCTGATCCGCCCGGACCAATCAGGTAGTCAAAGAATACCGACTCGATATCCGGAATATCGGGGATCTCCGCTCTCCACAAATTGACGAATTGTTCCGCGGTGACATTCCGTTGGCTTTGAGAAACAAACCGGACGGAAACTTCCCCTTCATTGGATCCTCTTTCAGCAATGGAAGTTGTGATGCCCAGTAAAATATCGGGTTCACCATTTCTCTCTAAGGCACGCCTTGCCGCCTCTTCGATATCAAATACAACTTCGCGAATGCGCTCGACTGGTGTTCCTGAAGGCATCTCGATTTCGGCCTGGACGAAAGGCGTTTCAATGGTAGGTCGGAAAGCGAAATGTACCCGTCCACTATAGAGATAGGCACAGCCGATCAACAGGATGGCCAGGAAGGCATTGCAGGTCTGGTAACGGTGTTTGACGGCGCTTTCGATAATCGGCTGATACCATCGATCAATGGCGTCATCGATTTTCACTCTTAACCTGGTTTGCCAGGCCTGGAATTTCTCGAACCAGGCCCATTGCAGTTTAGAGTTTTGCAAGGCCAGATGAGATGGGAGGATAAAGAAACATTCGATGAGGGAGACCGTGAACACCGCAATGACCACAGCCGGTATCACGTAATAGAATCGGCCTGTCTGACCGGGCACAAACAGAAGGGGCAGAAAGGCGATGATATTGGTGGTCACTGCAAATACAACCGGTACCGACATTTCCTTGACTCCCTCTACCGCCGCTTGCAGGCGGCTCATTCCTTGAGACATTTTATGAAATATGTCCTCGCCGACAACCACCGCGTCATCCACAACGATTCCTAAAGTTACGATGAAACCGAACAAGGAATTCATGTTAATGCTGATATCCATCGCGGGCAGGAGGATGAGCGATCCAAGAATGGATACGGGGATGCCGGCCGCGGTCCAGAAGGCAACTCGAAGTTCAAGAAAAAGGCCCAATGCCAGGATGACCAGCATGAGACCCAAGGCACCGTTTTTCAGCAGCATATCGATGCGCTCTTCATAACCGATGGCTCGATTGTAAGTGATGGCGATCCCTACACTCTCCGGAAGATTGGCTTTTTCGCGCTCAATGAATTCTTCTACGGTACGGGCTACAGAAAGGGGCGATTGACTTTCAGAGCTGTAAATCGATAAGGATAAGGCCGGCTGGCCATTAAAATACGCTTCCCTGTCCGAATCTTCAAATCCATCGGTGATGGTCGCAATATCAATCAACCGGACCTTGGTTCCGTCCGCTTTACTCAAAACTTCGATTTCGCCGAACTCTTTGGCGTAGTAGCGTCGTTCCGTCGTTTTCAACAGAAAACTGCCACTCGAGGTTTTGATGGAGCCAGCCGGAACGTCCAGCGCGGATGCTTCGACGGTTCGGGCGATGTCTTCTAATCTCAGGTTAAGGGAGCGAAGCTTGGCCTGAGGAATCTCGATGCTGATTTCCGGTTTTTTCAATCCCCGGAATGCCACTAGGGAGACCCCGGGTTCCGCCAGTAAACCTTCCTCGATTTGGCGCGCGAATTTCACCAAACTGCGACTGTCGAGATCTCCGAATATCGACAAATAAAGTACCCCGCGGCGGCGACCGGTATCCAGGGATATCGTGGGTGGTTCTGTTTCGTCCGGAAACAGATTGATCCGTTGAACGGCGGCTGTGATTTCCTGCAATCCTCGGTTGCGGTCTGTTCCGGGAAACAGCTCCGCGGTGATGGTTGCCCGGCCTTCACTGGCCCGCGCACTAATCTCTCGGACCAGGTCCATGCCCATCAATTCCGATTCAATGGGAATGATGATCGACTTCTCGACTTCTTCCGGGCTTGCGCCGCGGTAGTCCATTGTAATCTGGACGGAATCCAGAGTGAAAGTAGGATAGATTTCCTGACGAATATGACGTGCGGACAACAACCCGGTCGCCACGATGGCAATCATTAGCAAATCGGCCGCCACATGGTTTTTTGCAAACCAGGCAAGAGTGGTGCTGATGGTCGAATCCTTTGTCGTGGACTTGAATTCATCTTCGGCCATAAATCACGATTTCCGGTTAGGATCAGTCGTCTGTTCGAGCTTGATTGAGTCTTTCTGAATCTGGATTTTCATGCCCGGTAAAGCGACCCGCAAAGGACTGGTGATCAATAATTCTCCTTTACGAAGCACGTTGTCGATCAGAACCGAGTTCTCCTTTTGCCATCGGACATGTGTTTTCCGTATTTGAAGTTCATCCTGAGCCGTTGCCACCCAGATATGGTCTGCTTCCCGCAACGCTGCCCGATCGATCTGTAAAACATTCTTAAGGCTGCCGGCATCGATTTCAACCCGTACATAACTGTCCAGGAGTAACGGAATCATTTCATCCTGGTCAGGGCCATGGTGGTTCAGAGGGTTTTCGACTTCTATCAAAACTCGCGCCATTCTCCCACTTTTTTCCAAATTGCCTAAAAGCCGAATCACCCGTCCTTCATAATGATCAGGACGATTGTCTCCGCGATCGAAATAGATGTCCACTTTTGCTCCTGGATTTGAACCGGAGGGAAGTGTTACCCATTTCAGGTTTTCCAGCGTCAGGGAAGCTTGGATCCAGAATTCATCCGTACCGACCAGCGTTGCCGCTCGATATCCGGAGTCGACCCGCTGACCGATTTCAACAGCTTCATCCAGAACCAGAGCATTGAAGGGAGCGTAGAGCGTATGTCTTTTCAACAATTCCCGAATTCTGGAAAGGGAAGCAGAGAGGCGATCCAATTCGGCCGATTGAATCCGCAGATCGGAATCCAGAGCGGCCAGTTCGGTTTCCGGAATCACAGACTCGTGAGCAAGGCGTTGTCCCTCCACTTTTTTCCGAAGAGATTCACTGACCTCTGCTTCAGCCCGGACAACCGAAGCAATGGATTCCTGAAGGGTTAACTCCACCAAGGTGGAATCGATAGTAAACAATTCCATACCTATCCCGATTCTGCCACCCGGGCTTAGCGAGTCGTGCTGCCGAATAATACGTCCTTCTACCTGGGGTTCTATAGTCACCTTACGGGCTGGAACGACGATTCCATAAGCCGTCACAGAAATTTGATGATCGGAAGGTTTGAGCGGGATCGTTTTGACGATTTTCGCAGGCCTCTTCTTTTCCTCTGCCACGGTCTTCGGTCCTGATCTGATCAACCAAAAAGCGATGGCGGCGGCGGTAAGAATCCATAACGCCGATTGGATTTTTGAGGATCCTGAGCCCTGTCGAGTTTCCGATGGATGTCGCCGCCCACCGGGATGGTGACCAGATCCGGCAGGATGGGGTTCGCTTGGTGAATTAGACTTTTTATTCAATGAAAATCAGATTTTCGGTTTCGTTCGACGATTGATTGAAAGCATATTAGTCATATATGGATAAATTAGTCACCTTAATTGATTCATCTCCGAGTCCAATAATATCGCTTGAGGGAATATTCCGCTGAAGGTATACAGTTTTCAGGTGGATCGGAAATGACCGTTTTTTAAGATTGAAATGAACAAACCCAAGGTATTGATATTGTGTACCGGCAACTCATGCCGCAGCCATATGGCTGAAGGAATTCTGAGGAAAGCTGCATCGGACTTGTTTGAAGTGTGCAGTGCTGGATCCGATCCGACCGGATATGTACACCCCAAAGCCATACAGGTGCTCAAGGAAATCGGTGTCGACATTTCAGGACATCAATCCAAACATATGAAAGAGTTTCTTGATCGGGGAATTCAGGTGGTCATCACGGTATGCGGCAATGCCGACCAAGCCTGTCCGACCTTCCCGGGACAGGTGCGGCGATATCATTGGGGATTTGAGGATCCGGCCAAAGCTGTGGGATCGGAAGAATCGGTGCTATCCTCTTTCCGCAAAGTTCGTGATCAGGTCAGACTGGTGTTTGAAGCGTATGTTGCGGGTTATCGTGATTCAGGGTTTTCACATTGAAGTTTAGGGCTTCCAGGCTTGACCGAATTTTGGCTTCATGGGACATCCCGTCATTCAGACTCCTCATCTGGATCGCACTGCTTCATACCCTGCATTACAGATGCTGCATCCATGGTAAATGGAAACAGCCTGACCCATGATGGTGCGATTAATCACTACGCTGCCGTTCATCCCCGGACAGAAAAAGGCACGCGGCTTTATGATCTGGAAAACGATCCTCACGAATCTCAGAACCAGGCAAAGGTGAATCTTGAAGTCACCGATCGATTGAAGAAGATTCAGGAATGGAGGCAAGAACCGTAGCGTCGGCTGTCTCAGCCGAAAGAAGATAATGCGCTGAAGTAAGCGAAAGACTGATGTGGATATTCTTCTTTTATCAAGTCAGTCAAGCGGCGCGCTGGGACAGCGGGCCTTGCCGCTTGTTAAATATTATCCACGAGTTGGCGAATGACGGTTCTTATACTGATCGGCATCAAGTTTTCGGAAAATCCCAGGGGCTGAAATTGTCGGACTTGATGGGCTGGAATATAAGTC
>DUCD01000422.1:8558-11688 GCA_012959985.1 Verrucomicrobiales bacterium
CCTGTTCTGCCCGGCATCAAGTTTGTGAAGAATTCCGAGGTTTAAATCCGAAAACTTGATGCGTAAGAGTATAATTCAGGAGTTGAAGGCGGCAGATGCTTAATTTCCTCAAAGTCTTCGTTCCATATAAAGTTTCTCACGGGTGGTGAGTAGATTCCGGGAACGATGCCCCATGGGGAGATGGCCAGTTCGCTGTCAAACAGAACCGCCAGCGATCCTTTGATTGTCAGACTTCTGTATCTCCAATTTTCCAGAAGTCGGACTGCATTTTCGACTCCGCCACTGTAGTGGCCATTTCCAGTGGGGACAGTCCCGGTAATAATGGCAGCATTAATGACGGTGCTGTCTGCTCTACGTTGATCAAGTCCTAAAGTGTTATGGTCATCTTCCCAGTTTTTAGAAAGAAGGGTAACTGAATCCGCGGCAATCGAAGCGGGTTTAATTCCCTTTCCTCTATTATAGTCTCCCTGGATGTAAATTGGATTCAGTGTTGCTATGGTCAAACCGTATTTAGGAAGCGATTGCCCATTGATTAAGCGCACTCCCGATTGAAAACCGGCTTTGGATTTACGAAGATCGGCAATATATAAGGTGCGAAGCGGGTGGCCCAATGCAGCCGACAATGATTTGTGACTCTTAAGGAAATCCTCAAGATTGATCTCCACGGCCCTTACGGTGCTGTATTCACGTTTATCGAAGAATTGAACATCAGAATCCAGGAAGCCGGATCGTTTTCCCTTTTCAGGTTTTCCTTTCCCGGGTTTCGCCTCTGATATTTCAATCAATGTCCATGGAATATTGATTGAAATATCATCATGAGCTCCGCTGAAAGCCCGATTACCTTCATCGTTCAATATTAGGATCAGGTCAGCTTTGTTGTAATACCTCTGCAACCCCCTTGCAGAAAACGGGTCTTCATTTTCAGGTGGAATCTCGCTGATGCTTCTGAATTCACTGCGGTCTTTTACCAAGCCGATAGGCAGAACCAGTGAATTGATTCTCGATTTCGATGTTGAATCATTCCGAATTCTTCCCCATTGCCGAACCAATGGATCTTCAGGATGTTTGTGGTGGTAAATATTCTGAGCAGACGTGACCGAGTTTTTGAATACCAAGCTTGATTGGTGAGGCTCAATGTAAATGTTTCCGTTGCTGTGTACCGGACCCAGGATCGTCAGATTGTTTCTTGGATTGATCTCCAGATCGGAGGTATAGAAAATTCCAAATTGAAAAACCGGCAGTGAAATCAGTTGGATTTCCTGTTGAAACTCTTTCACTGAACCATTGTTGGCGGACGGGGAGGATACTTCAGCCGTCACTCTATAACATGTGACATTGCCCTTCCTGTGTCCCATGCTGGTTTTGAGTTCCCCATACTCGAATTTCTTGGATTTTCCAATTGCCGGTGACTGATGAAGTTCCCAATTCCATCGAGGTATGTTTTTCTCAGACATTATCGGGAAAAGAGAAGATTCTGTTTGTGGATGATGATGAAATGATCCTGATGGTTCACAAGGATCTGCTTGAAAGAAGAGGCTACGAGGTGACGACCTGTGCAGACTCTTCTGACGCATTGCAAACCTTCGAGGATTTTCCAAACAAGTTCGATTTGGTGATCACCGATCAAATCATGCCCAACATGACAGGAATCAAACTTGCGGAAAACTTGCTGAGTATTCGACCCGATATGCCGATCATTCTGATTACCGGTTACAGTGATCGAGCTTTGCAAACGACCGTCAAGGAGGCGGGGATCCGGGGCTTCGTATTGAAACCGGTGCTCGCCGATGAATTATGCGCTTCCATTCGGGAAATCATGGATCATGTTGCTGCTTAATTGATTTACGCCGGAAATACATGGAATTTATACCAGAAATAATTCCAGAACATGCCTCCGGAGACGGCAAAAGTTTTTACAATATTCTTTTCCAGGAATTCAGAAGATTGTTTTTTCAGGAACGGAAGATTGGACAACAGTTGTTGTAACAGGCGGCCCGGTCCCGTAATGACGGTGCTGGTCAGGTAGATGATAATATTCTGAATCAGGTAAGCGGAGACGACTGTTACCCACAGAAACTTAATGACAGGAAACACCAGATCCGGAGCTTCGGACTGAAAAACGAAGTTCCGATTGGCCAGGAAACTGAAAATCATGGCTGCCGTGGTGGAGCCGATGTTTGCCGGGATGCGCTTCCATTTAAACGGACCTCCGGTCAGGGCGTTGTAGGCAGAGTAGTCCACTAAGGTATTCAATACCCCTACAAAACAAAAAAGCAGAAACTGTCCGATATCCACCAAGACCAGAGCTTACACCAGGATCGAGCCGGAGTGATATTCCTTTCCTTAATTATTGGGAAATTTCCACACATCTCCCCAAAAACATAACGACCTATCCCCGGTCAGTTGCAGGACGAGATTTCCCGCTCCTCTAACGCTTTTCGATTTCCTCTTTTATCTGTGCTTCAGTTTTGAGTCCTGCCATTTAGGTATGTGAAAGCACCGAAGAGCGAAAAGAGAAAGGCATGGACTTGACATGATGGTTCAAACCTAATAATTTTTCCGGTCTTTCATCTCCGGACGATGATCCGGAGGATATTTGTGTTTTGTTGCATGAATTGGCTTACAACGGGCGTTTTCGACGAACCATCGACCCACAATTACAACCAATAAAAATTGAAGATGCTTAAAAAAGGAACGTTTTCAGTGGCAGTGCTGACAGTTTTCATCATTAGCCTGATGCTTAAGGCCGATATTCAGGCCGAGGATAAAGCTCCTGCAGGATTGGCCGCATTGCCGATCGATCTACCTAAGGCCATGTTCGTTGGTACGCCTGCGAACCTCAAGGGAATCAAGAATCTGCAGAAAGCCAGGGCTGGGGGAAAGAAGCGTCCGCCTTTCTATGCTCCGAGTGGAGTGACCAACGTCGCTGCCGGAAAAAAGATCAGTGGCAGCGATGAAGAGCCGATCGTCGGTGAAATGGAAATGGTCACGGACGGAGACAAGCAGGGTTCCGACGGCAGCTATGTGGAACTGGGTCCCTTCGTCCAATACATTACTGTGGATCTCGAGAAGGAATACGATATTTATGCGTTACTTTTCTGGCATTACCATAAGCAGGCCCGGGTTTATT
>DUCD01000422.1:11698-24446 GCA_012959985.1 Verrucomicrobiales bacterium
GCCGCAAGCAATTTTGAGTCAGTCTAGAAAGCTGTTTTGGCATTTATAATGGGAGTTGGTATCGTTTATTTCGATGTAGTGGTGCAGGTTTCCAAGAATCCCGAATTCAAGGATGCCGTCACAATTTTCAACAATGACCATGACAATTCCGCTGAACTGGGAGTTGGAAAAAACAAGCACTATGTAGAATCCAATGAGGGTAAGCTGATTGATGCCAAGGGTGTCAGTGGTCGCTACATTCGACTTTACAGTGGTGGAAACAGTTCCAGTGACTTGAATCACTACATTGAAGTTGAAGTTTACGGGAAGTAGATTTTTTTAGGTAAGAAACTATGTCTGCTGCAAGGAGTTGCGCCCTGATTCTCATCGCAACGCTTGCCGCGTTTTTTATTAGGGCACCTTCTCTGGATCGGCGTCCCATGCATGTGGATGAGGCGGTTCAGGGATTCAAGTTCGGGGAACTGCTTCAGGGAGCTCCCTACCATTACGACCGTCATGAATACCACGGTCCGACTCTGAATTATCTCACCTTGATTCCCGCCGGAATCTTCGGAATCGATAGGTTTACCGCCACCACTGAGTGGTTGCTGCGAGGAGTCCCGGTGTTCTTCGGAACGCTTCTTGTATTTCTTGTTCTGTGGTTCGGTGTCGGGTTAGGCCGAATACCCGCCATTATCGCTGCTTTTCTCACCGCCCTTTCCCCCGCATTTGTTTTTTACAGCCGCTACTATATTCATGAAATGCTGCTGGTGGTCTTTACTTTCGGGGTCCTGATTTTCGGCTATCGGTTTCTGCGTTTCCGGTCCTTGCCGGCTGCCTTGATGCTCGGTCTTTTCACCGGTCTGATGGTAGCCACAAAGGAAACTTGGATTATCGCTGCCGGCTCGATTGTCGGAGCATGGGTTCTCACCGTGATGGTCGGGAAGAAGCGTCCCTTCGGTGTTAAAGAGTTTTTTAAACCCACGCTAAGCTGGAAATTTGTAGTGAGTGCCGGCGTGGCAATGGTGACTGCCGTTAGCCTGTTCAGTTCGTTTTTTCAGAATCCGAAAGGGATATTGGATTCCATCCTGACGTATGAAGTCTATTTCAATCGAGCGGACGGAGTCCAGATTCATGAACATCCCTGGAACTACTACCTGAGTCTGCTCAGCTTTTATCAGTTCGATAAAGGACCGGTATTTACGGAAGGGTTGATACTGGCCTTAGCAGCCTTCGGATTTGGTGTGGGTTTGAGTGGACGAAGCGTTGGGGATTCGGATCCGAGAGTGGTTCGGTTTCTGGCGCTGTATACGGGAGCCATGGTTCTGATCTATTCGGTGATCCCCTACAAAACTCCGTGGTGCATGCTTGGGTTTCTTCATGGAATGATTCTTCTTGCCGGTGTCGGGGCTACTCTTGTAGGGGCATGGCTCACCCGGATCCATCCATGGTTGTGTCGGTTGTTGTTCCTGCTGGGTTTCGGCCACCTTGCCTGGCAATCCTATGTAGTCGCTTTCCAAATTGATTCGGACAGTAGGAATCCCTATGTGTATGCCCATACTGGGAAAGACATCTTCACGATGGAAAAACGTGTCCGTGATATGGCCGAGTTAATCGAGCGCTCTTCGGACCCGGTCCTTCAAGTCATTTGTCGCGGTGGTGACTATTGGCCCTTACCTTGGTATCTCAGGGACTTGAATGTGGAATATCTATCGGAAGTCGATATGGATGGGAAAACGGCACCGATGATTCTGTTGCAACCAAATCTGGAAGCCGATCTCCTCAAACGCCTGTTCGAAGTGCCTCCGCCCGGCCATCGGGACATGCACCTGCCTCTCTTCTATGAAGAAGGAGAGGTTGAGGATCTTGAATTGCGTCCAGGCGTGCCTATCCTGGGATATGTGCGGAAAAGCCTGTGGGACGATCGTGAGGCTTCATTATTACAGACCGTTGATGAATTTTTGGATTTGGAATCAACGCCTGAACCGGCCTCTGAATCAGAACGATGACCTCTCCGACAGATCAATGTGGTGTCGATGGAACCGGGGCTGCCGGAATTTCAGATTCACATCGGTTTTTCCACGAAGCCATGCATACGGTCTTCGAGGTGTACATTATTTCGGAGGATGAAGAATATGCCCATCAAGCCGCACGGGCCGCTTTCAGAGAAGTTGATCGGCTGGAGGAAGATCTCAGCCGATTTCGGGAAAACAGTGATGTTTCCCGATTGAATGTAGCGCCGGAAAATACCCCGGTAACGCTCGGTTTGGATACATTCGCGAACCTTGAGCGGGCTGCCGAGATTCATCAGATGACTTCAGGCGTGTTTGATGTAGCTATCGGGGCACTTTATGCCTGTTGGTTGAATCCGGATAAATCCCTGAGAAACCCATTGGAAAAGGAAATTCAAGCCGCGGTTTCCCGGACCGGTATGAATCATTTGATACTCGATTCCGAATGGCTTTCCGCCGAAAAAGATATCGTCGGAGTGCAGTTTGATCTTGGTGGGATTGGAAAGGGATACGCTGCCGACAAAATGGGTGAACTGCTGGAAGAGGAATGGGGGTTATCCCGTTGCTTGATTATTGGAGGAGCCAGCTCAGTTTTGGCCTTGGATCCTCCCAGTGAGTCAAAAGACTGGCCCTTGAATCTCAGGAACCCATTAGATCCCAATGAGATTCTGCTCAAAACTCATGTCTGCAGACGCGCTGTTGCCGGATCCGGTCTAGCAGCGGGCAGGCATATCATTGACCCTCGACCTCCGCGCTCCGGTCCCATTGAAGGTCGCCATGCCGCCTGGGCCTCGGCACCGGATGCTGTCACCGCAGATGCGCTTTCCACCTCGTTCATGATCATGAGCTTGAAAGAGATCCAAACTTTCTCGGAAGCGAATCCAGAATACGCCGCAATGGTATTCAATCCATTAGGGCAGGATCCTGCAGGGTCCGATGAGAAGCAGGTGTTCGGAAATTGGGAATGCTCCTGAAAGTAGGGTGTATTCTTTCCTTTAATAAAAGCGCAGATCGACCCGCTGCACTGCCATTGGATTAAGAGATTACCGTGTAAAGTATCAGATCATTCTTCCCGTGCTGTAGCGTCGGCTGTCCTCAGCCGAAACCGCTGGAAATGCGCTGGGGACAGCGCACGCTACAGTGTGAGCGGCCGGATGGACGAGTCCTGCCTTCTGGAAAAGTTTTCCTTATCCGAATGGCAGTGAGGCTCGCTGCTTCCAGCCCACCGTTTCATCGTCCCATGTTTGAGCGCTCTGAGACAGCACGCCCTGCCATTTTTGTGGCAATTCCGATGCCTGAATCTCGAAAAAAGTGTTCAATACTTGAAATATTTAATAATTTCTTCAATGTATTCGACTCGGTCCAACGTCTGATACTGTGAAGGGTTTCAGGCCTTCCTTCTCAAAAGAGACATGAGTAAGGAAAAATCATCGTTGATGGTACATTTTAACTCAATTCGAACATTATGGAAAATAAAGTAAAAATAGACAGACGGGACTTCATGCGGTCTTCGGCTGCAGCCGGTGCCGGGTTGGTGCTGGCGCCTAATGCCTTCAGCCAAAAAGCCGGGAAGAAGAAGGACGATATCCATGTAGCTCTGATCGGTGCCGGGGCAGAGGGAGATGCGTTAATGAGTGCGATCCTCAAACTCGGAGGGAAATCGGGCATTAAATTCCGGGCGGTCTGTGACATTTGGGAGAAAAAAAATCTAAGACGGATATCAAGGACCTTGAATGCCTACAAGCGATACGGCCACAAAGGAACCGCCTATACGGACTACAAAGAATTGCTCGCCAATGAAACAGATCTGGATGCGGCAATAATCGCCACCCCGGACTTCTGGCACGCCGAGCATACCATCGCCTGCTTTGAAAAAGGGCTGCACGTGTACTGTGAAAAGGAAATGTCAACCAGCCTGGAGAAAGCCAAGGAAATGGTTCTGGCAGGACGAAAAGCCGGTAAACTGCTCCAGATCGGTCACCAACGCCGCAGTAATCCCCGCTATATCTACTGCTACGAGAAGATCATCAAGGAGGCCGGGTTGTTGAACCGGATCACCAATATCTGGGGACAGTGGCACCGCAGCCGCCAGGCCTGTGTGGACAAGGTTGCACCTAAAGGAACCGAACTCCCGCAGGAGGTTCTGGAGAAATATGGTTATAATTCAATGAATCAATTCATGAACTGGCGATGGTATAAAGGCCTTGGGAGTGGACCTCTTGTCGATCTCGGATCCCATCAGATTGATATTTACAGTTGGTTCCTTGATGGAGCTCTTCCTACAGCCGTCATGGCCAGTGGCGGTGTCGATTACTGGACCAACCATGAATGGTATGACAACGTTCTCGCCATATTTGAATTTGACACTCCCAAAGGGAAAGTCCGGGCGTCCTATGAGACTCTGACCACCAACAGCAGTAATGGGTATTACGAATTGTTCATGGGGGATGAGGGAACCATGCTGATCTCAGAGGCTTCCGGTCGGGGAGAACTTTACCGGGAGAACTGGGTGCCTGAAGAAAAATGGGATCCATGGGTGCAGAAGGGCATTATTGGACTGGATCAGGCCAAAGTCGTTGCCACGGAAAACGAATCCGAAGCGGTGGATGTCCGGGAATCGCCGAAGCCGGCTCTTTACACCATGCCTGTGACTATGGAAGATCCTTTCCATCAACCCCATCTGCTCAATTTCTTCAATGCCATTCGCGGCAAAGAAAAATTGAACTGTCCGGGTGAGATCGGATATGAAACAGCGGCCATGGTTCTCAAGGTGAATGAGGCTGTGGAAAAAGGCTGCCGCATCGAATTCGACAAAGACGAATTGCATATTTAGCCCGCTATTCTTTGCTTTTCAGCGGACATCCTTTGGGTGTCCGCTTTTTTTTGTTATTCGTAATTCCTGAGATCCATCAGGAAATTCCTTGGAATCACATGGATAAGTTCTCTAGACTGAACTTCACAGCTTCAGCCATTATTCAGGCTGATCCTTGTGCCGTATTCCAATGACAGGATTTTCAGAGCCAAATGAGACATGAATTAAAAACAAGTCCGGCAGCTTTCAGGATAGAGGCGTATCGGATGTTGACGACCTTTCTGGGGGTATTCTCTTTGAGTTTCTTCGCAACAGGTGCTGAAGTCGGTAAGGGACTGGGAGATGGAAACGATGGGAATCGATCTGGGCCGATTCATTTGATCACACTTTATGACGACAAGGGCATGCCGATCAAAGCCACCCATCAGAAGCCACGTCCGGTATCCATGAAGAAAACCTGTGGCGAATGCCACAACTATGAAAAGATTTCCAAAGGTTGGCATTTTCATTCCGGATCCGAGCAACCACCCAGCGGTAGAGTGGGGGAACCCTGGGTTTTGACGGATTCCTGGACTCGCTCTCAGATACCGATTTCCAACCGCGATTGGAAAGGAGCCCAGAAGCCGTCCGATCTCCAGATGTCCCCCTGGCAGGTTATGAGCCAGTTTGGAAGTCATATGCCGGGTGGAAACTATGGGGAAATGGAGCCGGATGAAGATGATTTGACCGTTGATCCCGCGGAGTTCCTACGTTGGCCCATTTCCGGGCATTTCGAAATCAATTGTCTTGCCTGCCATAATGCGGATCGACGTCAGGACCCAAGTGGAGCGGCCCTGCAGGCTGCCCGTCAGAACTATCGTTGGATTGCCACCGTTGGAGCTGGCCTCGCTGTGGTCAAAGGGGTCTCGCTGACGCTCGATGATTTTTACGATCCTGAATTTGAATACAAAATCAAAACCCAATACGACAAGAACCTGTTTAATGCGGATAACAAGGTGTTTTTGGATATAGTGCGCAAGCCGCCTGACAACCGCTGCTACTTCTGTCACTCCGTTCAGGACATGGGGAAATCAAAGGAAGAGGAATGGACCCGGCACGAAGATATTCACCTGACTGCCGGAATGACATGTACCGACTGTCATCGCAACGGGGTGGATCACATGATCTCCAGAGGTGAAGAACATCCCGATCCCTCAGACCATGAGAAGGTTGCTACCATGTCCTGCCGGGGTTGCCATCTTGGGAACGGAGCGGAGGGAGACGAGGAGGCCCATCGACAAGGAGGCCAATTGGGCGCCCCTCACCCGAAACATGCCGGTATTCCCGCGGTCCACTTCGAGGTCTTGAGCTGTACCGCGTGTCATTCAGGTCCATCTCCAAAAGAAATTGTGGGAGGTTCTTCACCATTTTCAGTGGATGATATCGAAGACCTGCAGGCATTTGTCACCGAACTTATGCTGCGTAAGAACGCTGAGGACCCCGTTTCGATGTTCCTCTACGACGAGTTGAGTGATTCCACGCGCGACCAATTGGAGGGTTTTGATGATTCACCTTCCGATAGGGTGGAATTGCAAGGATCTCTGATAGAAGATTTTAACCGTATTAGCCAAGGTCCATCAATTTATGAAACCGAGCGTTTTGAAGGTGTCACTTTGCGTCCGATAACGAAACAACTGTTGGATAAGAGTCAACCGGGAAAAAACCATGTTCAGTTCAACCGTCTTTTATTGGAGGACGCTTACCCAAAGGCGTTGTCGAGGTATCCGTTGGGAATTGTACGGACTGCGCGGGTTCATCAGCTTGGGTTGCATGGAAAGCACGCCCTGGTCAGGCGCTTACCTCATATAATGTCTCCGGTTTTTAAACCGGGTGAAGACGGCAAGATAGCTCCTCATCGTATGTTCTGGCCGGCCTACTGGGGTATCCTGAAAAATGATGAAGTCAAAGCAATCTCGCCGGCATACATCAAGGAGATCGCAGCGGATGCCTTGGGAGTGGATGATCAGGAAAATCAGGAAAAGATCAATGATTGGAGGCCGTTCACCACCGAACAAATCGCCGAGGTAATTCCCTTGATCAAAGAGGACTTCGAAGCCATGGATGATCCCAGGCAGAACGAGGAGATTGTCTACCTCTCGGCGGGGAAACTTTATCGTCTAGTGGATGGGGAGGTGGTCACTGAGGAACATGAAGCAGCGGAGGCCTATGCCTGGCCAATTGGACATGACGTGAGGCCCGCGTCGCAGTCACTGGGTGTAAACGGAGATTGCAGGGAGTGTCACAATCCTCAATCCAATTTCTTTGTAGGTAATGTTGGACTCGACTCTCCTTTCACTGGGGAAGTCGAAACCAAACCGATGGTCGATTTTCAGGAATTGGATCCAGCCTATACCTGGGCGTTTTCCTTCTCATTTGTCTTCAGGCCGATCATGAAGATCGTGGTGTCGGTCGCCTGTATTCTATTGAGTATGATATTAATTTGGTATGTGCTTCGGGCCTTGGGTTGTTTGTCCGAGTCCGCTTCAAAAAAATTGAAAAATCCTGGAAAAGGAGAATCTTCTGATGTTTGAAATTATTTCTTATTTGGGACTGATTGGAGTTGTTGGTTTCATCGTGGTCCATTTCATGGTTTTCCCGCCGGCAAAAAAAGGAATAGCCGAATTGAAATCTTTTCCTGAATTCAAAGGACAATGGTGGTGTTTCTGGTCGAGTGATCTCGGACTTCTAGGTCGCTTGGATCGTCTGGCCTTTTTGGTTGCTCTGATCTGTTTGTCTGCTCTTTTTCTGACTGGATTTGGCCCCCCCCTACTCGGTGGCAAGGCATTGACAGGTTTTTTATTGATCATTCACGCTACCGCCGCTCCGGTGTTCATCGTTTGTGTGGCTTTTCTGGTTTTTAATTGGGCCTATCGGTGTCGGTTCGATGCAGAAGACCGGGAATGGCTGCGACGACTATGCAGTTGTCGGGTTTTCGGATTTCTCAAGGAATCCGGAGTTTGCTGTAAATTAGCGTTCTGGTTCGGGGCTATCCTTTGCGTTCCCGTGGCTATGTCCATCATTGTCAGCATGTTTCCGATTTTTGGAACACACGGCTTGGAAACACTTTTTAAAATCCACCAATACGGATCCCTCCTTCTGGTTCTGGATTCCATGGTGCTGCTGTATTTCGTCTGTCGGGCTTCAAATTGCTGCCGCTAAGGGACCGCTCAAGAATAAATAAAAGTCGAAGTTCATTATAAGTGGCCTCTGAGGGGCTCACTCAAAAAGAATGAAGATATTCTAGGTGAACTTCGTATAATCTATAGAACAGCAACTTTGCTTCCCGGGAATATTCTGATTTTCAGAATGTTCTGGCAGGGAAGTTTGTTTTGCAGTAAGTATAGTCACCGTAAACCTTAAATCCATTAAATCATCTCATTCCTCATCGATATGAAAAAAATATTATCATCAATCGTCATGTCGCTGCTCGCCTTCGGACTGGTCTCATCGACTTTCGCGGACGACAAAAAAGCTTCAGACAAACCTAAAGGAAAAAAGAAAGACGCCGTCCGCACTTTTAAAGGCACGGCCTCCTGTGCAAAATGTGCACTCAAGATAAGCGACACCTGTCAAACGGTGATCCAGAGAAAAATCACGCGCAATGACAAGGAACGAACCTTGACCTTTTATGTGGCAAAAAATGAGGTCGCCAAGAAATTTCACAAAACAATCTGTTCAGGCGATAAAATTGAAGTTGTTGCCAAAGGTAAGCTGAAGAGCGAAGGCAAAGGTAAGAATGTCAAACGCACTGTTACTCTGGCATCCATCAAAAAAGCTCCTGCGAAAAAGGCCAAAAAAGGTAAAGGCAAGGGTAAAGACAAGAAAGAGCAGAAAGATAGTTAGACAGGCTTTTTTTGCGTATCTAAAATTCAGTATTCTCAAAACCCCGTTTTCAACCTCCGGTTGGAAGCGGGGTTTATTTTGGTAGGTTTACAATCCGACAGAATATAACCGATGTTCGGTTCGGATGTAGAGCGATCCCTGGCTGATTGCAGGAGTGCAGAGGGTGTTTTCATCTAGATCGTTTTCCGCCAGCACATCCATTTTCGGACCGGCCTTGAGTACTTTGCAGCTACCTTGTCCGCTCATGAAATAAATTTTGTTATCACCTGCTACCGGAGACACTTTGACATTGTTCTTGAATAGACGCTCCTGCCAATGGGGTTCGCCCGATTTCAGGTCGATACATGAGGCGATACCATCGTCTCTTATGAAATAAACCAGTCCTTTATAAATAATGGGTGAAGGGCAATCCGGTGAAAATCTGTCCATCGTCCAAGCGAGATGTGAATCGGTAATGATTCCATGTCCGCCTGTTTTCAAAGCCATGACTTTTCCACGATTCTGAAAGCCAGAGGCAACGGTCACGATCATTTCCTGATTGGCCGTGGGGCCGGAAATAGATCGGCCATAGGGGTGGGGGACCTGCAATCCACTACTGATCCAAATCTCGTTTCCGGAATCGACATCGTAAGCATTGATGTGATCGGCACCGGATACGATCAGCTGGGTTCCCTGGTCGGTTGGGAGAATCACCGGGCTGGAGTAGGAATCCAGTGCTTCCCCCTTGCTTTCCGGTTGACGGAGCTTTTTCCATATGTCCTTGCCGGTAATTGAGTCGACCGCCAGAACATAGGAAGGTCCCTGATGCATGCACGCAACAAACAGGCGGTTTCCGTGCATCACGGGAGAAGTGCCCATTCCCCACATAATTTCATATTTTCCGTGATCCTTCTGAAGATTTCGTTTCCAGATTTGCTCTCCGTCCTTCGTCAGACAAACCATGTCTCCTGTGCCGAAAAGAGCCCAGACATTGGACGAATCGGCCGTCGGTGTCGGCGTGGCCATATTGTGGAAATCGTGGGTTTTCAAACGACCGGCACCGATCTTTCGATCCCAGAGAATGCCTCCTTTCAATCGATCGATGGCAATGACATGGAGGCCGTTGTCACCTGTTTGTGTCGTTAGGTAAATTCGGTCGCCTACGATCACCGGGGAGGACATTCCTTTTCCGGGAATGTCGATTTTCCAATGGATGTTTTTATCAGGCCCCCAAGCCAGGGGTAGATTGGATTCAGTTGAGATCCCAGTGCCCAGACGTCCGCTCCATCCGGGCCAGTCATCTGCCGGTAAGATCGATGCTCCCAAGACAATGCAGCACAAGGTCATTAAGAATTTTTTTACAATAGATTTTGAATTCATATGCAAAGTAGTTTGGATGTTGATCAAGCTCTTATAAATGCCGAGATCCGTCAATCTTTATGAGACTAAGTTCCGTGTTAGGTGTGATTAAATGTGTGGGGAAGGGAGCGGCTGAAGCGTAGGCAGTCTCAGCCGAAAATGCAGGTGTTTCCAATGGCGATACGCTGGGGACCGCGCACGCTACTCAGGCCAAAGGGCTAAATGTATGGCGCTCTCCCGATCCAAAGCGGCGACTTCGTCGCACGCAGCCCACAACCTAACGGAATAGAAGAGCTCTTTGGGCTAACGCGACAGCAGCCAGTGGGTGTGATGGAATCGCCGATTTACTTGGAAGACCAAATCAGACCCGTTCGATCTTTAACCGAATGGGAGTGACGTTCGCTCTTCCATCTCCAGGATTTCTCGGAACGTTTGTTTAATCGAGGGACCAACGCTTTATTGTCGGATTTAAAGAGTTTTCAACACCTTAAAGGTGACATCATATTGCTCTTGGTCCTGTTTGTTTTTTCCCTGTTTCCGGGCGTCTTTGTATGTGCGTCCGCCGTCGTCCTTCTCATTGGGCCCCAAACTGTAGACCATGAATCCATCATTGCGTGGAAGGTAACGGAGAGGTTTCCCGTCGTAGGGGTCTTCCGGTATTTGTGGTGAAAATTTTGGAGTTAGATCTGCAAGAGTATCGGGTAATTTCCCGTTGGATGCTGCCTGAAAACGTAAGATCGCCAATCCGGTATCGATGGTTCTTAACGTCGCCGTTATTCGTAAATCCTTTTCAACAGCTCTTCCATAGGCCGGTAAAAGCTGGCCGGAAATAACATACTGAAACTTCTTGAATGGATGCTTCTTCATTTCAGTCAGCGTCTGTTTCAGCTTGGCGTTTGCTGTCAATCTTTCCGGGTAGGGCATGCGGTAGATGTCGATCATTTTTTTCATGTGATCCATATAGAATAGCGCATCAGTCTGACGCAGTCCGGATGCCCCATAGAGTGACGATAACACCTTGGCGACTGCACCTGTAGGCATTCCTCCTCCGGCCATTGCCATCAGGTTTCCTGGATTCAGGAAGAAATTCAAAGCGAATGCCCTTTCTCCGGCAAAGGCGCGTACATTGGCTTCAGGGTCCTCTCCGCCTCGAATGGCTTCCTGCAGGGAAGCCAGTTGGGCATCGGAAAAATGTTTCCGGTTGACCATCCTTTCAATGCTCCCTCCAGTGATCGACTGGATCGCAATACGAACGAGTTGAGAAATTAATAGAGGTTCCTGTGCCAGCGATCCGGCAAGACCCATCGACAGGACGGCGGCCTCGACAGCTTCATTCAATTGGTCGGTTTCGGTATGGTAGATGGATGATAGATAGAGAAGTTGGGCACCGCCCTTGACCGGGGACAGATGAGGAAGTAGGCCATTTAATCCTTGGCTCAAGTTGATTGGATAACGACTGAGGGTCAGGTGCCTGGTTTTCTTAAGCAGCTCTAAGGACTCGCGATTGGTCTCCAGAAACTTGTTAATGGCCTTGAGCTGTAGATCGGGAACGGGAGTGCCGAGGGAGGGCAATTCTGCCGAACGGTGAACCACTGGCAGATGGGTCGAATTCGGTGCCGCGGAAACATAAACACCCAACGCGTCCATGATGAAGGAAGCGGCATTCTGATCATCCGGCGGACGATGATACCATCTATCCAGTTCAGCTCCGGATATTGGAAATCCGTCTGCCTTGATTTGCGCAGTGGCTTTTTCAATCTGACTGTTCATCCCGGAAATTTTGATGACAATGGCCAGGGAGAGTAAAAACAGAAAGAATGCCAGGAAGAGAAAACTTTTTCGAAAAACACTCAACAAGTTCATATTTATTTTGCTTATTAACAAGATACGCCCGTAGCGGTGATCAGGAACCAGAAAGAAAAAATTCAGCCACAACCTACCCCAACAACCTGAAGAAGTAAATTCCACTTGGAGAAAAGGAGAGTTCTTGAAAAAAGGTGACGATGCGGTAGGATAAACAAAGTTGCCATGGATGTTCATGAATTACCCCATACCATTAACCTGATTCTTGTTGGGTTGGAGGCAGAGGATCGGGATCGAATCATTAAACTGGTTCCTGATTCGTGGGTCGTGAAAACTTCCGAAACTATGCCTCAGGCACATTCTCTTAATGAAGCTGCAAGGGTGTTCTTGTACGGAGAAGGGTTTCTGCCCGATCGTCATTTACTTTCCGATAATGCACAACTGAACGGACTTTGCGCAGTGGCATTATCGGACCACCGGATCCTGGAAGATTCGCATGAATCGATGCACGCCAAGCAAGGTGAGGGATTCAGGTCCAACGCTTTCAATTGGAAATCTCTGAAAAGGTCTCTATGTGAAATTTTGGAAAACCATCGGCTTCGGCTGCAATGTTCCTTGCTGGAGGAGCAGTTGTTCCAAAGTCGAAAACTGGAATCTCTGGGAGTCATGGCGGCAGGCTTGGCACATGATTTCAACAATATGTTGGCCGGTATCCTCGCCAATGTCGACCTTGCCAAGGATTATGTTGAATCCGAATCCACTTTGGAGGAATTCATGCTGGGTATCGAAAAATCCTCGCTCAGGGCCGCGGATCTGACGCGTCAGATTCTACTCTATTCCGGAAAGGTTCGCATGGATTCCGGAAGAACGGACCTCTATAGACTCATTCGTCTTTCCGAACCCCTGATTCGATCTGCCATTT
>DUCD01000422.1:24534-28296 GCA_012959985.1 Verrucomicrobiales bacterium
TTCTAGACGCATCAGGTCGGTTAAACGATCAGGAAGGCCGGATTTCCATTCGGACAGGGAGTGTCCAATCCACTGATAGGGAGGGATTGAATCTTGATACAGATTGGGGGCTCGGAAATGAGGATCTTGTTTATATTGAAGTTGAGAGTTTTCGCATTGATTCCGCTGTGGAGCTAGCGGACTCCAAACCTACGTTCAACGGAGTTGTCCGCCATAATGAAATTTCCGGCATGGTTAAGTCTTCCATTGATCGAGTCCTGAAGGAGTGTTGTGGCGGCTTAACCTATCAGGTTAAGTCTGGTGATGAAGCGATTTATCGGATCTTTTTTTCCACTGTTCCAACAGTGAAACCACCGACAACCGAATTGGAGGATCTGCCGGACGATTGGAAATGTTCGGGGACAGTCTTGATTGCCGACGATGAAGAACTGGTGCGTAACGCCATGGCAAGATTTTTGGTTTCTCTGGGAATGAAAGTTCTGAAATGTTCGAATGGCAGGGAAGCCGTTCGAAAGTTTCAGGAATCGAACGCCGACGTCCGGTTTGTCATTCTCGATTATTCCATGCCTTCCTTGAATGGATTGGAAACCATGAAATCGATTCTCCATATCAGGCACGATATGAAAGTCATTCTTTCCAGTGGTTATCAGGAATTGCTGATGCAGCAATTGCCGGACTACACTGAAAACAT
This sequence comes from Verrucomicrobiales bacterium, assembly GCA_012959985.1. Taxonomy (GTDB): domain Bacteria; phylum Verrucomicrobiota; class Verrucomicrobiia; order Limisphaerales; family DUCD01; genus DUCD01. Next base: position 25,226 of record DUCD01000422.1, read on the forward strand.
TTTTTCCTTTCAAAACCGTTCACCGTCGAAGGGTTTTTCAAGACAGTTAGAACAGTGGTGGAGTCCTGATCCTCCGAGCACTATTCCAGATCAATGCATTCGTGCCTCTTGTAGCAGGGTTTTCTATAATTCTGAAGACGGAAAGCCCCAGAGTTTTCTCTGGTTCGATAGCGCTTTAAAGTGTTTCTCGAAGTCGTTTGCCCGCGCGGGAGACGGCAGGATTACAGACCTGAGATACAAGGATGGGACTTGCCTTAGTTGTTTTTCTGAGGGTAAATTGATCCACGCATCAATCTGCTGAATTCAAGTCCCTATTGAAAAGATGTCTGTCTCTGAATCTTCATTCTCAATGTTCAATTTATCCGTGTCGAATCTACTCCTGGGTATCTTTTTCTGCCTACCCCAGGGGGAGCTTTTCGGAGAATCCGAAAATACTGAAACCCAAGAAGTTGTCCGCAAAGCTAATATCATTTTAATGATGTGTGATGATCTGGGGTGGGGTGATGTGGGCTTTAATGGAAACCAGATCATTCAGACACCGCATCTGGACGCCATGTCCCGGAATGGAATGAAATGGAACCGGTTTTACGCAGCCTCAGCGGTGTGCAGTCCAACCCGTGGATCCGTGGTGACGGGTAGGCATCCTTATCGTTACGGAATCCCGACTGCCAATGCCGGGCACATGAAACCCGAGGAACATACCCTTGCCGAGTTGTTGGGAAAACTGGATTACCGAACCGGCCATTTCGGAAAGTGGCATCTCGGCACATTAACCACTTCCATCAAGGATTCCAATCGTGGGGGAACCCGGAGCTCAGCGCATTTTTCTCCTCCTTGGAAAAATGGCTTTGAAGTTTGTTTCAGCACAGAAGCGAAAGTTCCCACCTATGACCCGATGCTGAAACCGGTTGCCAAAGCTTCCAATAAAGGGTGGGATTATCTCAAGAACCTCTCCGCGGCGGTACCCTACGGAACCTATTACTGGAATCATCAGGGAAAGCATCGGCATTATTTCCGATTCCATCTTTATCTGTATCTGATGTTTCCTTTCATTGAACAAGCCATCGCAGAAGGCAGTCCGTTTTTTGCGATCGTTTGGTTTCACGCTCCGCACTTGCCGGTTGTCGCAGGGCCTCGCCATTCGGCCCAGTATGCTCAATACGATTCCTATCCCAAAAACTATTTTGGGTGCATCACGGCCATGGACGAACAGGTAGGACGACTTAGGGCGACTTTGAAGCGCCTCAACGTCAGTGAGAATACCTTGCTGGCATTCTGTTCCGACAATGGCCCTGAAGGGAACTCAAAGGCTCCCGGATCCTCTGGTGTGTTCCGGGGACGAAAACGCGATTTATATGAAGGGGGAATCCGAGTTCCCTCATTGATGGAATGGCCTGCCGTTATTCCGGCTGGTTCCCAAACCGATTTTCCCGCAGTGACCAGTGACTACCTGCCTACGATTCTCGATATTCTCAACATCAAACCGCTCGACTCAAGACCCATGGATGGAATGAGCCTTCTTCCCGTGATCAAAGGGGAACTTCTGTCCCGACCGAAGCCCATTGGGTTTGAGTTCGGTGGGAAATTGGCTTTGTCGGATAATCGTTTCAAGCTGGTATACTATCCTGAAAAAAAACGAGGTAAAAAAGATTCCGTGAAACAGGAGATTGATCTGCCTGCCTATCAGCTGTACGACCTGCTTGCCGATCCGTTCGAGAAGAAGGATCTGGCATCCCTTTATCCTGAAACGGTCTGGAGCATGGCTCGCCAGCTTTCGGATTGGCGCGTCTCCTGTCGGCAAAGCGACGACGGTGCCGATTATTGACTCGCGAGTGCGAGTAAGGATTCTATTTCAAAAAATCCGGGAGATAGGCTTCGCTTTCGGATACTCCGGGAGAAACTTCGGAATCGGCGCCGTTTTTTGCGACGGCCCGGTTCAACTCAAGGTAGGAGCCTGACAGGATGCAGTCCTCCCTGTCTTTACCGGCTTTGATCACGATAGCCGATCCCTGAAGCAGATCTTTGTTTTTTGCGTTGATGTGGTAACAAGCGGTCTGACATAAGCCGCACCCCACAAACCTTGCTGGATTGACTACCGGCGCCGCAAATCCACTATCGCGTATGGCATGACCCTGATCGTTCAACTGCGTGCCGACTCGAATGAAATCGATCGCATGGTAGCCCGCGCTAATACATTCATCGACACAAAGCCGGTAGGTCTCCTTTTCCGCAAATGGCAGACAAGTGGTTGGATTCACGATGGCCAGTCCCATTCGGGCATAACGCTTTTCTTCCAGAGGGACGGCCCGGATAGTTCCTGTTGGGCAGACCTGGGTGCAGGCATTACAGCTTGGATCACAACCGGCCCAGTCTGCATTGACCTGAGGAGTCCAGATTCCCATCAGACCCTGCTCAAATACGGAGGGTTGTAGAACATTGTGCGGGCAGACCTGGAAGCTCATGAATGCCTTCTTTTTTCATCCATGAAACCAGAGCGATCCGTGGTTGAAGAACGGATCGGTGAAAGTCCTGCCTTGACGTTTTTTTTCATAGTGGGAAGGATAGGAAACAGATGGTCACCTATATTAATCGTTGCGAAAGTTCTTGGACCCAAAGTCCAAACATAGTCCCTTCGGCTGAGGAACCGATGACGATTTTCATCTGAAAACTTCCGCAACGATTAATATGTATCCACTCAATCGAGTTCTTAATACCCAGTCATGACTCAAGACAAGCGATTGTTGATTGTTGCGTTGGCGTATGGGCTGTGCTTTTTCTTTTCGGAAACATCTCAAGGCGGAATCCTGTCAGGATCTGTGAGTTTCAACGGTCCTCTCGAAGACGCTATCATCGTGCAGACATGGCTGGTCGAGCCAGGTAATCGTGCATTACGATTAGATGGGGCGGGTGATTTTGTGAAAACGTCGCTCACCGATCTTTCCGGGTCCGAATTGACGATTCAGTTCTGGTTCAAAGGCCAAACTTACCAGTCTGCGGTGCGGCAGCAAAACGGTGCGTTAGAGGATTTTGAAGCAGAATGGTCTGGGCGGAATTCCGAACAACCACCCGAC
>DUCD01000422.1:28325-28682 GCA_012959985.1 Verrucomicrobiales bacterium
AGGATGGGTGATTGCAGGTTGGAACGGCTACCACATCCTTTCCAATGACGGGCTCTTGAATGGCATCTACGCGGGGTTTTCCGTAACCAACGGTCATTGGCATCACTTTGTCATGTCGTGGAAACAGAACGCACTGGGCGGATTCGCGAGTTATTTAGATGGTGAACCGCTCATCAAGAGGGACAGTCGCGACAATCCTATCCCTAACTATGATGCGAATGTTTATCTCGGTTCGCTCCACGAGCTCGCAGAGTTTTCTAATGGGTAATTGGATGAAATTTCCATTTGGAATCGAGCTTTTTCCAAGGAAGAGATCCGGGCAGGTTGGAATCGCAAATTCACGGGTGGAGAGCCCGG
>DUCD01000422.1:28811-29191 GCA_012959985.1 Verrucomicrobiales bacterium
GGAGGCTGACATTCCGGGGATCAGTTCACCGGTTTATTCAGTACAACTCAATGCGCCGGGCATATTTGAATTTCGCGATGTTCCGCCCTCGGATTATTATAAGGTTATTGGTTTCGTTGATTTGAATGGCGACGCACTATTGACCCGTGCCGAACCTTTTGGGGAATGGTCTCTTGTCGCCGTGCCAGTGGAGGGGACGGCAAGGGGCGTGGACATCCACATTGACCGTGGCGGTCCGGTTTGGCAACGGGGTTGGTTCTTGGCACTGTTGGTTGTGACGGTTGCGGGTCTGGTGGGAATCACCGTTTGGTGGCTGACGGATCGAAAAGAGCAGAAAGCGATAAACACGCTGCACCGCAAGCATGACATTGCTCGGGAAC
>DUCD01000422.1:29201-30298 GCA_012959985.1 Verrucomicrobiales bacterium
ATCGCCCAAGACATTCACGACGATCTCGGCGCCAGTTTGACACGTATCACGTTGATTAGCCAAATGGCCAGTGAGGATATTAGCCAGCAGGAACAAACCCGGTTGGCGTTGGTCCAGATCTATACCACTGCGCGTGAATTGACTCGGAAAGTGGACGAAATTGTTTGGGCGGTCAGCCCGCGACACGATTCCATCGACAGCTTGGCTACTTATCTCGGGCGGTTTGCGCAAGAGTATTTGCAGTCCGTAGGCATTCGATGTCGATTGGATTTACCCACCTCCGTTCCGGAAAGGACACTTTCTTCTGCAGTTCGGCATCATCTATTTCTGGCATGCAAGGAAACGTTGCACAATGTTGCCAAGCACGCCAATGCTACAGAAGTCCGACTTCGACTACAGTTCCAAGCCAAGCGGTTGGTGTTGACGATAGAGGACAACGGCCGCGGAATCAAGGGGGACACGCTGACAATGGTGGGCGCGGAGCGTCATTCCGGGCGGAAGGGAAACGGCCTCGCAAATATCCGAGATCGACTAGCCGAGCTGGGTGGACAATGCCAATTTGAAAATAGACTTGACCGAGGCACTCTGGTGCGTTTTATCCTGCCTTTTCACAACCACGGCGACGCGTCCTCAAGTCAACGGTTACGTCGCCGTTCATGAAACGGCGTGTTGCCAGGCACGCAAAGCAGACGACGACTATGAAATTCGAAGGTCATTCTGAACTCTCGCTCACCACCGTTGTCATCGAGGACGATGAAAAAGTTCGGACAGCCTTGGCAAGCATGATCAACCGATCGGCGGATATTCATTGTGTGCGAGAATTCGGCTGCGCTGAGGACGCTCTCGAGTATTTTCAGGAACATTCGGTCAACGTCGCCGTTGTGGATATCAATCTACCCGGCCTAAGCGGAATTGAGTGTGTGCGCCGATTGAAACATCCGATGCCGACAATCCAGTTTCTTATGGTGACCGTTTATGAAGATGCCGACCACATTTTCGAAGCGTTGGAAGCTGGTGCAACCGGCTATACTGATCGGCATCAAGTTTTCGGAAAATCCCAGGGGCTGAAATTGTCGGACTTGATGGGCTGGAATATA
>DUCD01000422.1:30443-47016 GCA_012959985.1 Verrucomicrobiales bacterium
CAAGTTTGTGAAGAATTCCGAGGTTTAAATCCGAAAACCTGATGCGTAAGAGTATATTTGCTGAAGCAGGCATCGAGCGATGAACTACTGGCAGCGATTCGGGAGGTGCATTTCGGGGGGTCTCCGATGACCAGCAACATTGTGCGTAAGGTCGTGCAGTCCTTTCATTTCGCATCCCCCGCAGATTTCGACGAAACGGTTGAGTTGTCGCCGCGGGAGAGGGAAGTGCTGGATTTCTTGGCACAGGGATATCTTTACAAAGAGATTGCTGATGTGCTCAATATCAGCGTGGTGACGGTGGCCACCTACATTAGGCGAATCTACGAGAAACTTCACGTTCGGTCCCGGTCGCAAGCTGTCGCCAAATTCATGCATCCCTCCCGTCATATTCGGCGGCCGTCTTGATAACCGGCCTGTTTCGTTCGGGCAAATTCGTCGATTGAATTCATCGGCGGCTCTCCCCCATTTCGGCTCTTCGGAAGAATTTGTGGGTGGATTTTGTGAAATTTTGACACAGGCAGCCTTGATTCGGAGAAGAAAAGCAGATTTTCAGAACTTTCTGTGAGTGGATGATAAGGGCTCTGCCCCTCTGCTTCGCATTCACCCCGCCCCACCCCCCACCTCCTTGACGCCGTTGGGTGCCGTTTCTTATCGGGTTTCCCCTGGAGGAAAAGAAAGGATCTTCAAAGAAAAATGAGGGGGAAATGCCTACCCTCGATTCTGAAACCACTGGCTCTACTAACTGGTGGTCAAAAGTTTTAAACCTTCTCACTGGTGTAAGTGGTTGTATATCAGAGTGGTAATCAGTTTTCTCCGCTTCTCTTACCCACAGATTCTTTGGAGGAGGCCCCATTTCGGCCGCGCCAGCCCGGATCATCGATCCATTTCCTGCTGTCTGGTGTCATATTTCCGCCACGCTTGTGCTCGATTCAAGGCCTCAATAGTGCCCGATACGAACGCAGTGAAGACGGTCAGGGAACCCCCCGGCGGGTCGTGCTGTATCTAGTTTATCATGTCCTCATTTTTGAGGACATGACAGAATAGGGTTAACTCCGCACAATATGTGGCTTATTCGGGAATGCTTTGTGAAGGCAGAGCCAAAGAAACAGTTGTAAATCGAGTGAATTCATCTCAGAAGAAAGAGCAACCAACCATGAAAAGTGTTATCATCTGTCTTTGTGTCCTCACGTTTTCGCTTGCCTCTTCAAAGGCCGGGAGCGTTTCCGGTGCCGTTGATTATCCGGGTTCAAAATCCGGTCCAATCAGAGTGACCGGATGGAAGTCCACAACCTTAAATCAGGTTCTGTCACTGGATGGAGATTCTGATTTTGCCCGTGTGGATGGAATTACGGATCTGTCCGGTTCAGAGCTTTCAGTCCAATACTGGTTCAAAGGGAATTCCTTCCAATCGGCCGTCCGCCAGCAGAGTGGAGCAGGCTGGATTGTGGCGGGCTGGAATAAACTTCACATCATGAGTATTGAAGACGGTGTCAACGGACTGTCAGCCGGTCCCGGTGTCGACGATGGAAACTGGCATCACCTTGTCTTAAGCTGGAAGCAGAACACTGAAAACGGGTTTGCAACATACCTTGATGGAAAACCGGTCGCTCAACGAAACAGTGTCGATACTCCAATTCCAAACCTTGAATCGCCCCTGTTTTTCGGTGCCTTCAACGGTGCCGGAGAATGGTCAAATGGAATGCTGGATGAAATCGGCGTATGGAATCGGGCACTGACTGCCGAAGAAATCGCACAAAACTGGTTCAAACAACTGTCCGGCGATGAGGAAGGGCTGATCGGCTACTGGAGTTTTGATGATGGGGATGTCCTTGATCTATCTCCCAATGCATTCCATGGTGTGCTGGAAGGAGACGCTCAAATAGTAACGGCGGATGTAGCCGGCCTCGGAAAAGGTTTGTTTACGGCAACTCTGGATGCTCCCGGTAGTTACACCCTTTCTGATGCTCCGGCCGGAGACGGTTTTAATGTGACTGCTTTCATGGATGTGAACGGAAACGGAGCTCAGGAACCGGATGAACCGGAAGGAACGTTTATCGGAAATCCGTTTTCAGTATCCGGTGATATCGCAAGCGTTGACATCCTTTTGACAGAACCCCCCTTCATCATTACCCAGGCGGAATCTCTCGAAACTGACCTGCAAAGTGAAGTGGTTTTCGAGATTGAAGCCGGAGGCAGCGAACCTCTCAGTTTCCAGTGGTTCAGGGACGATGGACCCATATCAGACGGAGGCAACATTTCGGGAGCCAACACTTCCAGACTGGTGATTTCATCCTTCGAGAAAGCTGACGAAGGATTTTATAATGCATCCGTCACCAATGAAAAAGGGATTGTTCTGAGCCGTGCGGCATCCCTGATGGAATTCATTCCACGGTTCACTCTTTCCGGTGAGGTTTCCTATGAAGGTGCACGGGGTATTCCCGGTAATCGGGCTCTCAACCTGGATGGAGTCGATGATTATGTGGAAACTTCACTGATGGATCTTTCAGGAGAAACCCTGACCATACAATACTGGTTCAAGGGTGAATCCATTCAGTCCGCGGTTCGGCAGCAGGGAGCCGGATTCATTGTCGCCGGTTGGAATGGACTGCATATTCTTTCCTTCGATGGTGGAGTCGGCGGACTGTCTGCAGGCGAAGGAGTTACAGACGGCAACTGGCACCATGTGGCAATGACCTGGCAGATAAACTCGACCGGCGGATTCAGAACCTATCTTGATGGATCATTGGTCGAAAGCCGTGATTCGGGTCAGGACCCCATCCCTGCCATGGACGTTCCGGTCACGATCGGTTCGTTTAATGGGCTTGGCGAATATTCCAAAGGTATGATTGATGAGGTATCGGTCTGGAAAAGAGTCCTTTCCCAATCAGAAATCCGAAATGGTATGCGCTCGTCACTGGAAGGTGATGAGGAAGGGCTTCTTGGCTACTGGAATTTTGATGATGGAACAGCCGGTGACAGTTCGGTCAATGGTTATGATGGAACATTCATCGGAGGCGCAGAGACAATCGAATCCGAGGACCGGGGAGGGGCCGGTAACATCGTGGTCAGTGTTTCTCAGCCCAAACTCGGCAACCGAACTCTGCTACTCGATGGCACTGATGACTTTGTTAAAATCAGTGATCCAAATCCGGATCTTTCCGGGTCCGAACTCAGCATCCAGTTCTGGTTTCGTGGTGAGCAGTTCCAATCCTCTGTGCGTCAGCAGGGCGGCGGTCAGTGGATCGTAGCAGGCTGGAGTGCAAACGGACTCCACCTTCTCTCGAACGATGGAGGAGTCAGCGGAATCTCGGCGGGAGGATTCGACAACGTCACTGACGGCAACTGGCACCATCTGGTCATGACCTGGAAACAGAATACTCCGGGTGGTTTCTCCAGTTACTTTGATGGAGTTCTGGTGGACAGAAGAAACAGTAGCGACACGCCGATTTCACAGATCCCTTCCGGACTGTTTTTCGGCACACTGATCGAAGTGGCCGAATTCGCAAAGGGTAATCTGGACGAGATCGCAATTTTCAATCGTGCACTGACAGAAACCGACGTGGCCAGGACCTGGAACAAGACTCTCACGGGAGCAGAACCGGGACTGATCGGATTCTGGAACTTTGACGATGATACCGCAAATGACCTCGGACCTCTCGGGCATCATGGTGAATTCATCAATGGAGCCTTCACAGAGGAAGCCATTATCCCGCCATTGGGTGGTCAACCTGCAATTGCCGTATTGACTGATATCGGAGCTTTTGAAATCCCGGAAGTTCGCCCTGGAGAAAACTATGTGCTTTCAGGATTTATTGACAACAACGGTGATGGTGTTCAGGAACCGGACGAACCCGTTGGATTCTATTCGGGTAACCCATTCAATATGGGATTTGAGGATCAGGGCGGTTTTGCAGTGAATTTCCTGGACCCGGTGGTACTGAGATCCCAACCAGATGGAGGTTCCGTGACGTTGGGCAGTGATCTGACTCTCAGTGTTGAATTCACTGGTTCGGAGCCTTTTGAAATACAGTGGTTCAGGGACGGTGAAGGTTTGAGTGATGGGGGTCGGATCAACGGATCAAATACGGCTTCTCTTTCGATTTCAGGAATCACCCGGTCTGAGATAGGCGCCTACAGGGTCGAGGTGTCAAACAGTTTCAGCTCAGTGACCAGTGGTGTCGCAGTCGTTTCGATACCGGCAGCCAATATAAGAGAAGGCCTGGTGGGTCATTGGAAATTTGATGAAACGAGCGGAGTCACAGCAACTGATTCTTCGGTCAACAACAACGTGGGCGAACTTGTTGAATTCCTGGAGGGAGATCCTGAATGGTGGGTCGATGGAAATATCGGCGGATCGATTCAGTTCCGATCCGAATTCAATCAGTTCGTGCTGGTCCCGGATTACCCCAAAGGAAAGTCCATGATATCCGCTTCTGTCTGGGCGTATGCAGACAGTGCGGAAACGTGGGGATCCATGATCAAGAATTGGGGTGACTCCGTTGAAGGTCAGATGCATCTTGGACTCCACAGTGCGGATGGAGATGTCAGCATTTTCGCTGGCACGGAATCAGGAACCTCGGCTTTCGCCAGATCAGGACAGCCATTCCTTCTCAATTCATGGCACCACGTTGCGTTTTCAGCCGATGGGAGCACGATCAGAATCTATGTGGATGGAGAACTTGCCGGAGAAGGCAGCTATACACCTCCATTGATTGAATCACAGATTGGCGGACTTGGAATCGGCGCCAAGCTGACGGATGAAGGGGATTTCAGTGCCCTTGGAGCTCCGGGTTTCTGGAATGGTCGACTGGATGATGTCGGTGTCTGGGATCGTGCACTGACCGGCGATGAATTACGGGGTATTTATCAGGCCGGACTTGAAGGGAAAGATCTTTCACAGGCTGTCTCGATTGCGCCACCCGTTGAAGAGGTCACTCTAAGCATTTCGCAAAGTGCCGGTCAAATCGAAATTTCCTGGCCTTCCGTTGCAACAGGCGTTCAACTGGAGAGCACTCAGAATCCAGGATCAGGCAACTGGAGCCCTGCCAATGGCACTCCCACCGATTCTGACGGAACAACCCGTATCGTGATCGAAATTGATCTTGTTGACATTGTGCAAGTATTCCGATTAATTCAACCCTGAAACTCTGATCAAATTTGAGGCAGACAGAAAACCTGCATCATCGAATAATATGCTTAACTGTAAAAGGCAAATTCTCTCAAGGCACAGGGGGTTTACTCTGATTGAACTGCTGGTTGTGATAGCAATCATTGCAGTGCTTGCGTCAATGCTTCTCCCTGCCCTGGGAAGAGCAAAGTTGAAAGCCAAGGACATTCAATGTGTGAACAACATCAAACAACAGAGTCTGGCAACACGCATGTATGCAGATGATCACGATTCAAAATATCCCTGGACTTTTTCTCTGAGAGGGAATCAGGAAAGGCGCAAATCGTGGTTCAATATCATTCAACCCTACCAGCAAAGCAAGAAGGTCCTGCTCTGCCCAATTCGTCCGAGGAAACTGAAATTCGGAGAAGCAAAGGAAGTTCAATATCCGGAGGACGGAACTGTTTCCAACTACGCTGCCAATTTTGCGCTGGGTGGATGTGACTGGCCGAATGTCTGGGAATACGAACCGATCAAAGACGATACGGTTAAAGATCCGGCACGCACGGTGCACATTACAGACGGAGGCACTCAAGCGCGAAACACCCGGGATTCCACACGATGTGTAACAGTTAATTCTCCACAAAAACAGGGTTGCTGGATTGTCGATGATCCGGGCAAATCAAGTGGAGCATGTGCCGGATGTACAACAACAAGCGACCCGAACTGGGGTGGGCCAATGCTGCGACATAACGCAAAAAGCAATATTGCTTTTGTAGACGGACATATTGCCCCAATGGAATCGCGCCAGTGGTATTACTCGGGCACACCGTGGCTGAATCCTGAACTGGGTGGAGGTGTTCCGCCGACCAGAGGTCGAGGGCGTTGAGTGACTCGATTTTATAAGGAATCGGTGAAATAATTTGATTGTGTTCTTCCAGCGAGGCTCCGCCTCAGACCGGGGAGGGATGTTGGATTCGAAAGTTGACTCAATTCCAACAGGTTTCGGAAGTTGTGGGCTCTCGGGATTCATGTGAAAGGGCTCCGTTCCGTTTACCTGAATCGAGATGGCGTATTTCTTGTGTTTTCTTCTTCTCCGATCTGGGAATATGGAATAAGTTTTCGGAAGTAATCCCATGAATGAATTACGATCATGATTTCTGACCCGACCTGTTATCGTTGGATATTGGGGATGGCCTTCTTGTGGATGATTCCCGAGTGTTCCACGGCGGAATCGGTGAATTACAATCAGGACGTGCGTCCCATTCTATCCGACCGTTGCTTCATATGCCATGGCCCCGACTCAGAAAATCGGAAAGCCGACTTGAGACTCGATCAATCTGATATTGCCTACTCGGAAATCAAGGGGAGTAACGGTAGGCACTATATCGATCCGGGGAATCCCGATAACAGTGAGTTAATAACAAGAATATTCACTGAGGATCCGGATGATCAAATGCCGCCTTCAGAATCCAATCTCTCACTCTCGGATGCGGAAAGAAATACACTGTTGCAGTGGGTCCGGGAAGGCGCAGAATACCAAGGGCATTGGGCCTTCACCCCGCTTCGGCCTGTGAAAGTGCCCACCGTTGAAAACTCGCAGCATATCCAAAACCCCATCGACCAATTAGTTCAGTCTAATTTGGAAAAAGAGTTGATGGTGACAAAGCCTGAAGCCTCCGCTGAACGATTGATCCGACGGTTGAGTTTTGACCTGAATGGATTGCCTCCGACTCCCCGGGAGGTTTCTGATTTCACTAAAGATGAATCCCTCAATGCCTACCAAAACCTAGTGGACCGTCTCTTGGCATCGAGCCGTTTTGGAGAGCGGATGGCATCCATCTGGATGGACGTCTCTCGATATGCCGATACCTTCGGTTACCAGGTGGATCGAGGCAGATCGGTCTGGCCATGGAGAGACTGGGTGATTCGGGCTTTCAATGAGAATCTTCCCTTTGACGATTTCATAACGTGGCAGATCGCCGGAGATCTTTTACCGAATGCCGGGGAAGATCAGATCCTGGCGACGGCCTTCAGTCGCCTTCACCAGCAGAAAGTGGAAGGCGGCAGCACCCCTGAGGAGTTTCGTGTTGAGTATGTCGCCGACCGGTTGCAGACCTTTTCCACGGCTTTCCTTGGGTTGACTATGGAATGTGCCCGTTGTCACGACCATAAATATGATCCTCTGACCCAAAAGGAGTTTTATCAGTTGTACGCCTTTTTCAATCAGATCGATGAAGCGGGACTCTACTCCTATTTTACCCAGTCGACACCGACGCCCAACATGCTGCTTCTTTCGGATGATGAGAAACGCACATCTTCCCGACTGAAACAAAGCCTCCGGCAGGCGGAATCGGTGTTGCTGCAACGGGAAGAAAACGCGGAGGATTTCTTTCAGTCCTGGCTGCAGAACAAAACATCGGTCGATTCACTTTCGGGGCTGATCGGACATTATCGTTTTGATGATTTTGAGAAGGGGAAACTGATCAACGAAAAAGACGGTGAAAAACCTGCAACCAGCAGTCGCGCCAACCAGTTAGTGCCAGGGAAAAACGGGCAGGCGATCCAATTGACCGGAGACGATCCCGTGAGTTTGAAAATCGGAAACTTTCATCGCTACGATCCCTTTTCAATCGCGCTCTGGATGTGGATTCCCGAGTATCAGGAAAGAGCCGTGGTTTTCCATCGATCCCGGGCCTGGACCGACTCCGCCAGCCGGGGTTATCAACTTCTTCTGGAGGAAGAGCGATTGAGTGCCTCATTGATTCATTTCTGGCCCGGAAATGCGATCCGGATCAGAACTGCCGAAGCGGCTCCGACTCAGGAATGGATTCATGTCACTATGACCTATGACGGTTCAAGCAAGGCTGCCGGACTGAGCCTGTATCTTAACGGAGTGGAAGCGGACTCTGTGGTGGTTCGAGACCACCTGATCAAGAATATCACAGGAAGTGGTGGAGATCATATAACGATCGGCGAACGGTTTCGTGACCGTGGATTCAAAAAGGGTCGTGTGGATGAGTTTATGGTTTTTGATCGGGAGTTAACCGCGATCGAGGTGGTGGCACTTAAAGATGAACACGATCTCAATGAGTTTCTTGACTCCGAAATCCATCGATCCTCTTCCGGGCAGAAACGGTTGTTGGAGTATTATCTGAATCGAGTTGATGCAGAGGTGTCCGCACAGAAGGAAACGGTGCGGCAGAAGAGAAAAGAACTGTTCGAATACACCGATGGACGGAACGAGATCATGGTCATGCAGGAATTGGAAGCTCCCCGTTCAACCTACCTACTGAACCGAGGTGCCTATGATGCTCCGACGGGCGAGCCGCTGCAGCCGGGGACGCCTGCTTTCCTTTCTCCATTCCCGGAGGATCAGCCTAGAAACCGGTTGGGACTGGCAAAGTGGCTGACCGATTCCAGGAATCCTTTGACGACCCGGGTGGTTGTGAACCGGTTCTGGCAGATGTTGTTCGGCCGTGGCCTTGTCGGAACCCCTGAGGACTTCGGTAGCCAGGGTGAAGTTCCGGAGTACCTCGATCTGGTCGATTGGCTGGCTCAGGAATTCATCCGCCTTCAATGGGATACCAAGGCGTTGATAAAAACGATGGTCATGTCGCATACTTACCGACAAAGCAGTGATGCGGATCCAGCTCTCATCGAACGGGATCCACAGAATCGCATGCTCTCCCGGGGACCTAGATTCCGGCTGACAGCGGAAATGCTGAGAGACAATGCGCTTGCGGTCAGCGGATTGTTGGTTGAAAGAATCGGAGGGCCTTCAGTCAAACCTTATGAAGTGCAAGTGTCTTTCAAGCCAATGAAACCGGATGATGGGGAAGGCCTCTACCGGCGCAGTCTGTATACCTATTGGAAACGAACGGGGCCGGCTCCGGTCATGATGGCCTTTGATGCGTCCAAACGGGATGTCTGTTCGGTGCGCCGAGAACGCACCTCGACGCCCCTTCAGGCATTGGTGTTGCTCAATGATCCACAGATGACAGAAGCCGCTCGAGTGCTTGCCGAGAGTCTTTATCTGAAACACTCTGAAGATAAAGATTCCTTGATTCGCGAAGTCTTTCTACTATTAACCAGCAGAGAAGTGACGCGTCAGGAATCCAGCATACTGAGACAATTATTAATCGAGCAGGCTGACTACTTCAGAAAGCATCCAGACCGGGTGGCCTCTTTTCTGAATATCGGGCACACCAAGTCCGAACAAAGCAGCCTGAACGAACAGGTCGCGGCGACCACTGTTTTAGTGCAAACCCTGATGAATTTCGATGAATGTGTCATCAAACGATAGTATGAATCCTTGTAGTGTATGCACCGGTTTTGAGAATCCTGTCGGATTGAGTCGCCGATCGTTTCTCAATCGATTCGGCATGGGACTCGGCAGCATTGCTCTGGCGGATCTCGTGAATCCGGCCACGGCCTCCGTTGCAAATGCCGCAGGATTTCCTGGCGTTATGCCGCAGCCTCACGTGGCCCCCAAAGCGAAACGCGTCATATACCTTTTCCAAAGCGGTGGACCTTCTCAAGTGGATCTCTACGATTATAAGCCACTGTTGAACGCCAAGCACGGCGAAGAATTGCCGGCTTCTGTCCGGATGGGGCAACGCCTGACCGGCATGTCCGGTAACCAGTCGAGTCTTCCTCTGGTCGGTTCCCCTTTTAAGTTTGCCCAATACGGACAAAGTGGAAACTGGTTCAGTGAGTTGATTCCCCATATCGCCCAATGTTCCGATGACCTATGCATCGTAAGATCCCTTCACACCGAAGCCATCAATCACGGACCAGGGGTTACGATGATGCAGACCGGGGCGCAGTTTCCGGGTAGGCCGAGTTTCGGGGCCTGGCTTCAATATGGTTTGGGGGCTGCCAACGAGAACCTGCCGTCCTTTGTGGTTCTAGTTACCAAGAATAAAGGAGGACAACCCTTGCTGTCTCGACTTTGGGGAAGCGGATTCCTTCCTTCAAAATATCAGGGAGTGCGTTTTCGGTCCGGCGAGGACCCCGTGCTATATCTGAGCAATCCTGCTGGCATTGATGGAGCATCACGACGGAAAATGCTGGATCGATTGAAGGATCTTCACGAACTTCAACTGGAGAGTTCGTCGGATGCTCAGATTGAAAGCCAAATCGATCAATACGAAATGGCGTTCCGTATGCAGACGTCTATTCCGGAAGTTACGGATTTGTCGAAAGAGCCCGCCTCGGTATTTAAGGATTATGGAGAGGGAGCTGAAAATCCGGGCACCTTCGCCGCCAATTGTCTTCTGGCAAGACGTCTTGCTGAAAGAGGGGTGAAATTCATTCAGCTTTACCATCAAGGTTGGGATCAACATGGAGGTTTGGCTAAAGGATTGTCGAACCAATGCCGCGAAACGGATCAAGCCAGTGCTGCATTGGTTCAGGATCTGAAACGCCGCGGCATGCTGGAGGATACTCTGGTAGTCTGGGGGGGGGAGTTCGGTCGTACCAATTACTGTCAGGGGAAACTAACTCCGAATAGTTTCGGTCGAGATCACCATCCTCGCTGTTTCACGATGTGGATGGCCGGTGGGGGCGTGCAGCCTGGAATGACCTTTGGGACGACCGATGATTACGGATACAATATCGCTGAAAACGGAGTGCATGTGCATGACCTCCATGCAACGTTGCTTCATCTGTTGGGGATCAACCATGAGAAGCTCACTTATAAATTCCAGGGACGCCGGTTTCGGTTGACGGATGTCCACGGAGAAGTCGTCAAACCCATCCTCGGTTAGGGTGCGCCGTTTTTAAGGTGGGGTAAGCTGTCCCCGGCGCGCCGTGAGCTGACTGAATTACCGGTAAAACGGCGCGCTGGGGACAGCACTCCCTACCATATTTGCTTCTTTCAGACTCAATGCATTTCCACTTGGCAGGTGCTTATGCCGGGGCGGAAATAATTGAATACGACGTTTGGATGGTCCGCAAGTAGTGACATCGGGACGGAGCTGTCCGGGATGTTTTTTGAAATCATCAAGGCGGTTAGCCGCTGCCCGAAAGGGTTGTCATGACAGCCCGCGTGCCATATCGAAACTTTTTCCGATTTCCACGTTTCCAGAGGACCGACGGTAATTGCCTGAGTGGGGACCAGGGAAATGTTTCCGCCGCCTGAGGTTCTCGCATTCTGAACGATGGTCAATGGATGAAGATCCACGATGCGGGTGCCGAGTTTTCGGTATTCTTCAGGTGAAGGGGGAGACTCCTGATGGGCTCCTTCTCGCTTCGGAGGATCATTGAATGCCCAATGCTTGACGTCTCCCTGGCCTCCCTGCATCACCTTACATCGAATCCCTTCCCAACTTGCAAGAAATTCGGTGGTATCGGCTTTGGGGAAATGTAGATGATTATCCGGCATGACTCGATTTGAGGTAATCCGATCAAAGCAAAGTTCCCGGTCTGCTTTCTCGAACGAAAGAGGATGATCGGTGGCTACTTCCCTACCGTTCTGATACCATTCATCCATTCCCCAGAAATGAGCGGAGCGTATATCCAAATCCAGGTCGTTGACCAACTGGGCGACCAAGGGCAATTGTTCTGTCGGTCCAATGGGACCGCAGATTCCGGTCGGGTTGTCGGCGGTGGATTGGTGCCAGGCATGAATGTATTCCATGGCTTCGGCCAGATAGAATTCCTCCAATGTATCGTAAAAGACCACTTTAAATCCTGGTCGGGATAATTCGAGAAGGTCCTTTTGAGTCAGTCGAGCTGCGTCATCGACGATGGTTTGATCCAAGGTGGTATAATCCCACCAATTCGCTGAGATGGAGCTGAGTTTTCTTGCCATGCCTCTATCGAGATAAATGAATGAGTTGCTTACCTAAAGATTATCGGGGAGGAATACCTTGTTCAAGGTCTTCCTCGTATTTCTTGTTGATGAAACACAGATCTCCCAATGCCTCTTTTAATGGATCTGAGGATTCATTACAGAATCCATAATGGAGGTGTCGACGCCACCCTTCCGCATATTTGAACCAGCGTGACTGCCTACCGAGATCTCTTGAGAAATCCTCCATGGTTTGAAGGTAGGCGCTGATTTTCTGGCTTTCGTCCAGCCAGTTCTGCTGACTTTCATGTGCTTTCAGGGCATCCGTTTTTCGGCTCTGAATTTCGGTGGTATTGACCAAGGCTCCCGGGATGATTCTTCTTCGAAGGGGGTCCCGTAATCCATGAGGCATGGCGTGATAAAGGGTGACTTCCCCTTTCACGGGTTTGGTTTTTGGATTGGTCCGAAAATTCGGTATGCCAGCGGAAAATGCGGCCGTCACTGCAAGACGGCAGGTATTGGTATGGTCTTCCATGTAATCCTGAGGTGACGGAATCAGCAGAATGGCGGGATGGACCTGTCGGATGATTGCTGCCAGTCGTCTTAAGGTCCCGAGTTCGTAAAAAATTTCCAGGTCGTCTCCAAGCGTCGGGTGATGAACAGCACCCAGAATGACCGCGGCTTTCTCCGCTTCATTTTTTCGAATGTCTCTCAATTTCCCGGCGGGGTGATCCATGCTGCCGCAGGATCCGGCGGAGAGGTTCAAGTAATGAGTTTCGTAGCCTGCTTTCTTCAACAGGATCAATGTGCCTCCCATCATGAACTCAATGTCGTCAGGGTGCGCCGCAATAGCCATGGCGATTTTTCTGCTCATCTTGATTTTATTCCTGAGACGGCTTCAATTGCCATTCTTCATTAAAGAATCCGGCTTCGACGATCTTGCCGGGTAACTGAGAGGTGACGGGTTCGTGGATATCCACTACTGCAAAGTCAGGCAGTTTTGCAACTTGTCGTGCGTTGTTCAGGTAATCGTATTCGCGGAAAGTAAAACCGCTGTTGAGCACGACATACTTTTCGGGATTCAAGGGATTGGGATAGATCAGAATGGGAACATGGTGTTTTGAATCGAACTTCTTTTCGCCGAGTCCTAATTGCGCTTCCCTCCATTGAATCGGAAGCATGGAAATCATACTCTTGAGCACTGAATTACTTTTGGGGTCTCCCCATAGGATCAGATGATGCGCTGCAATCTGTTCCGGAGTCAGGTCGACGTCTTTTACAGTTCTTGCGTCTCCCCGAAACTGACTTCTCCAATGCTGCAGAGCATGTTCGGATTCCAACTGTGTCCAGTTTTCAATGGGTTCATGGAAAGCCTTTCCTGTCGGCATAACCATGATGAATGAATCCATGAAGGCATCATCGATCGGTCCTTGAAGCCCCTGATGTTTTCTTAGGGTAACTTCGTCACGTTTCCCGGTTTTCCATTCACCATCCACCTTGTGAAAAGATGCCGACCATGATCGGTCCGATTTGGGTTTAACAGCTTTCAGCGGAGTCCCGTCCACAATTACGATTGGAGCTAGAGTATTGTCCAGAGGGCAACAGCCGGGGTTCATCTTCAGGCTGAAGCCCGATACATTTGTCGTTTTTAATCGTACAGTTGAGGCATCGGTGATCTCGGCATCCATTCTGGCGCGGGTCCAGTGTTCATCCAGTCCGTCGATGGTAAGCCACTGCATCCTGTTGTATCTCAAGGTCCAGGTGGTGAATTTAATCTTGGTTGGAACTGGGTTCCTGCCTTTATCGACGATGGAATCAATCCGCTGGATCAATTGTTGTTTTGTTTGAGGATGATATTTGTGTCCGGTGTCCGGGCCGATAAGGTGAGTGAGGTGGATTCCTTCTTTGCTCAGGGCCTTGGCCATGATATCGGCAGCCTGTTTTTGTCGATCCGCTCCACCACTGTAGGCCACGGTTGGGCAATTGAACAAATTGATGGCGTAATCGGTGCAATCATACCAATGCCACAGTTTCTTTTCATACCAGGTTGGATTCAGAGTTTCATTTTGAAAAGTTCTAAGAAAATCCGGGGTTTCCGAAAATCCGGCACCCGGTGCTGCGGCAGCCCACAATCCCGGATAGTGAACGGCAAATTGCCAGCAGGCAGCTCCCCCCATTGAGAATCCTCTGACGGATACTCGGTTTTCATCGATGGAATAGAATTGCTTGGCATGTTCCCATGCTTCGAACAGATCAATCTCTCCGGCAAATTTATTGGCATTGCAGTAGCGTCCGTAGAGGTGAAGAACAAATCCGTCTTTTGGAGTGAATTGCCCGTGATTGGATTGCCTTTGATCGATGAAACTCAGTTCCGTCAGTTTTTCGCCTCTACCATGAAACCAAAAATCCAGGCGATGCTGATAAGGAGAATCTGGATACCAGGTATCTGGAACTACCAGTCCATAAGGTTGTGCGGAGCCATCGATTCGGGATCGATAGCCACGGACAACCAGACCGGTTCGCTGGGTCCATGGGGCTTTACCTTCCTTTATGGAAGCGGCCCGATTTCGACCTTGTTCCAACAGTTTTGCCGCCGATTGAATTTCCTTCGGTTTATAGAACTCATCATATTCCAAGGCGTAGCGAACGGCCTTGGAAAAGATTTCCACGTCGGGAATCAGCAGATCGGAAACGGCACCTTGTCTGAGGTCACTAATTTCTTTTTCTAGTTTTTTCAGCTCATTGAAAAGCATTGTCCGGTCCGACTTCGGAACTTGAATCCCATCGGGAGGAATCGATCTGACGTTTGCCGCTTGATTATCCCGTTCACCGTCAGCGTAACCGAATGGGCACACCAACAGAAAACTCAACACTATAGAGAACTGTTTTTTCATTTTGCTTCCGGTAGGGCTCGCTGTCTCCAGCGCGCCGCCTGATTGATTTTTCGACTTCGGTAGGGCCCGCTGTCCTCAGCGCGCCGCTCGACTGAATTCACCGGTCGAATGCCGGCGCGCTGAGACAGCACGCCCTACCATTAGGTTCCAGCGTGCTGAGACAGATGCCTGCCTTGTTGATTCCTTATTGATCACTTCACTTTATGTTAATGCCTGACCCTTCTGACTCGATGGTTTTCGCTGTCACCGATGTAGACAATTCCTTTTGAATCGACACCTATACCATGAGGGCGATTGAGTTCCGCTGAATCCGCTGGACCTCCGTCTCCTTTAGGGCCTCGGAAGTCCGGACCTTTGCCGGCAAGGGTAACGATCCGATCTTGTTCCCTGTCGAGCAATCGAATCGCCTGGTTTTCTGTATCGGCAACATAAATTCGCCCGTTCTTATCCAATGCGATTCCTTTCGGTCCATTGAAGGTTGCATTTTTCAATGAACCCCCATCTCCACTGAAACCTTTTTTTCCCGTTCCGGAAATATGAGTGAGTCGGCCCTTCTTCAGGTTCAGTTTCCATATACTGTGTCCTTCTCTAAGTGCAATCCATAAAAATTGATGCTGATAGAAAAGTGCTCTGGGGCCCAGCATTGGTTTGTTGGCTGCCAGGCTTCCATCGATTGGCAATGTGCGTTCACCATTCCCTGCGATGGTTTCAATCAATCCACTTTTCAAGTTGATACGTCGGATTCTATGGTTGCCAATGTCGGCGACAAAAAGATGACCGGCATCATCGAGGGCAATACTGTGAGGTCGATTGAACAGGGCAGTTATCGCCGGACCTCCATCTCCCCCAAAGCCCGAAACGCCTTTACCAGCTACTGTGGATATGAACCCGGTTTCAGCATCCACTTTCCGAATAAGGTGATTTTTCATTTCCACAAAGTACATGTCTCCATTTTTGCTGAAACGTACTTCGTAGGGTTCATTCAATTCTGCATCTA
Organism: Verrucomicrobiales bacterium; assembly: GCA_012959985.1. GTDB lineage: Bacteria > Verrucomicrobiota > Verrucomicrobiia > Limisphaerales > DUCD01 > DUCD01. Next base: position 46,238 of record DUCD01000422.1, read on the forward strand.
CCGCTGAGCCTCCATCGCCCGACCAACCTTTTTTGCCCGTACCGGCAATGGTCCGCAATATTCCCGTTTTCAAATTGAGACGCCGAATGCGATGGTGATCCACTTCACAGATATACAATGCCTCATCCGGCCCGATCTCCACTCCAAACGGATTGCCGATCGGCGTCTGCTTTGCCGGGCCGCTGTCCGGGGTTGATGACGATTTTCCCGTTCCGGCGACCGTTTCAATGAAGGCGCAATCAGCCTGGTATACCATGATCCAAATCAGAATGAGCCACCCTGAAACGGCTCCCAAGTGACGGGTTCGGTAAGCAGGGCAGGTTCGGGAATTAAACGGCCGGATCATTCTAATCATCATTCACTGAGATAGATCAACTTATTCAGGCTGATCGACTCTGTCAAAGTTCCTTTCCAAATGTGGCGATCAAAATCATTGCCGGAATAATGCACGCAGAAGTCGTTTGCCGCATACAAATCGGTGAATCGCCTAGGCTCTTGACCGTAATCCATACCCCTGTCACGACATTCCAACGCACTCTGTTTTTCGGAAGGTTTTGGACTGCACGCGACGAAGTCGCCGCATTGGATCTAAAGAGGGCTGAAAAAACTCCGAGATCCTCTATTTGTTACGTGTCACTACTGACACGCTTTGGTTACCACTTCAAACTGGGAAAATTCACATTTTCCTCACCATCAATTTTCCCTTATTATACTGATCGGCATCAAGTTTTCGGAAAATCCCAGGGGCTGAAATTGTCGGACTTGATGGGCTGGAATAT
>DUCD01000422.1:47118-55307 GCA_012959985.1 Verrucomicrobiales bacterium
TACCCTGTTCTGCCCGGCATCAAGTTTGTGAAGAATTCCGAGGTTTAAATCCGAAAACTTGATGCGTAAGAGTATAAGTCACTTATCTCTCTTGACAACATACCAACTGGTCTGTATTGTGTTGTTGAAGATTATGAAAACGGTGATCAAAGACCCTGGAGCGACACGGCGACGAATTCTGGATTCGGCGTTCGAGGAGTTTTATCATCACGGTTTTCAGGGAGGGAGTTTGAATCGTATCGTCGAAAGAGCTGAGACGACCAAGGGAGCACTTTTTCATCATTATAAAGGCAAGAATGATCTGGGGCATGCTGTCATCGACCAGATCATCGGTGGGCAGGTCAGGGAACTTTGGATCGAACCCATGGGGCAATCTTCAGATCCGGTTGAAGATTTAAAGTCATTGTTAAGGAAATGCATGGCTCAGAGCTCAGAAAACCAGAGTGAAGGTCTTTGTAATGGTTGTCCTCTGAACAATCTGGCCCAGGAAATGTCCGGGCTGGACGATTCCTTTCGGACCCGTCTCAATAAGATTTATGACGATTGGCGCCAAGCACTGGCCGATGCATTCCAGAGGGGGATTCAAGCCGGAAATGTCCGTAAGTCCGTCTCGCCGGATGCCGTTGCTGCTTTCGTAGTGGCCGGTTTCACCGGTACAATCGGATGCGTTAAAAATGCCCAGAGTATCGAACTGATGTACCTGATCACTGACGAATTATTCCGTTACTTGGATTTCTTGAAGGCTTGAAATTTTCACAAATAACATACCAACTAGTTGGTATTAGTGCAGTAAATATCGGCTATTAGAACGGCGAAAAGAAAGAAATGCATCGAGCTGAAGAAAATTATGTCCAGAATCAAACCGGAAATAATTGCGAAGTGGGTCATAGGACACAGGATTTTTGTCATCCTTATATCTTTAGTTGGCCTAATGTTAATGGGGTTCGGTGCCTCGAAGATTCAATTAAAGAACAACTACCGGGAATTTTTCAGTGCTGAAAATCCCCAATTGAAATCGTTGGATGCGTTGCAGAATACCTACACCAAGGACGATAATATCGTCATGGTTCTGTCTCATCCTGATAGGGAGGTTTTTGAGACGGGATACGTCAAGGCCATTGCCTGGTTGACTGAAGAAGCCTGGAAACTGCCGTTTACAACTCGAGTCGATTCCATAACCAATTTCCAGCATTCGGAAGCGGAAGGAGACGATTTATATGTCGATGACCTGGTTCCCGATCCCGATGCGTCCACGAAAGCATCTCTTCAAAAAGCAAAAAATGTTGCCCTCAACGAACCGATGATTGTGAATCGTCTCATCGGCAGTAATCCCAGAGTGTCGAGCGTCAACGTTACGGTGCTGCTGCCGGATAAAAGCTCCATGGAAGCGGTCCAAGCGGCCAACGCAGCGCGGGCATTGTCGGATCGGTTTAAAGAACATCATCCGGAGTTTGAAGTTTACCTGACCGGGATGGTCATGCTGAACAATGCGTTTGCCGAATCCAGTATCAAGGACATGAAGACGCTGATTCCTGTCATGTATTCCGGAATTCTTTTAGTCATGGCGTATCTGCTGAGATCCGTTGCTTCCACCTTCGTGGTCATTCTGGTGGTTTTTTCCTCATCGGTGTCCGCCATGGGATTAATGGGCTGGGTCGGGGTGGCGTTGACGCCGCCGGTTGCCACGGCACCCACGATTATCATGACCTTGGCCATTGCCGACAGCATTCATATCCTGGTGACCCTTTTCCATTTGATGGGGCAGGGGCAGAGCAAGCAGGATGCGCTGGTTGAAAGTCTTCGATTGAATGCCCAGCCTGTATTCCTGACAAGCCTGACCACCGCGATTGGGTTTCTCAGTCTCAACTTCAGTGATGCACCTCCTTTTCGGCACTTGGGCAATGTCGTAGCCGCCGGGGTGGTTCTCGCTTGGGTTTTTTCTGTCTTCACCTTACCTGCCCTGATATCGATCCTACCGATTCGGGAAAAGAGAGGACCAGAATCAGACTCCCGATTCCTTGCGGGTATCGCAGACTGGGTGATTGCCCATCGACGGTCCAGCCTTTGGGGATCCTCTTTGTGTATTGTTTTCCTGACTGTCTTCATTCCGACCATCGAGTTGAATGATCAGTGGGTGGATTATTTTGATGAGAGGATTTCCTTTCGAGGAGATACGGATTTTGCGATGGAGAACCTGACGGGAATCTATTCGATTGAATACTCGATTGACTCAGGTGAAGCCGGTGGCATAAATAATCCCCAGTATCTCAAGCATCTTGAGGAATTTAATCAATGGTTCAAAAGCCAACCTGGCGTTCTTCAGGTTAATTCCCTCGCTGACATTCAGAAAAGGTTGAACAGGAATATGCATGGTGACGACTCCACTTATTACACCCTTCCCGATCGCCGAGACCTTGCGGCGCAGTATCTCCTGTTGTTCGAGATGTCTCTCCCTTACGGGTTGGATTTAAACAATCAGATCAATGTTGATAAATCTGCCTCACGGTTCACGGCCACTCTGGCCAATCTTTCGACCCGAGAATTGAGAGGGACAATCCGGAATGCGGCAGAATGGCAAAAAGCGAATTTCCCTGAAGCTTTGAGAGCGGAAGGTGCCAGTCCGTCCGTGATGTTCGCCTACATTTCAGAAAGAAACATCAACAGCATGTTGGTGGGAACGGTCATTGCCATCTTGGTGATCTCTGTAGTGATCGGGATTTTTTTGAAAAGTGCCAAGTTCGGCATCATCAGCCTCATACCGAATATAGTGCCGGCGCTGATGGGCTTTGGCATCTGGGCATTGCTGGTCGGAAGCGTTGGTATGTCCCTCTCCATGGTAGTTGGTATGACTCTGGGGATTGTGGTTGACGATACCGTGCATTTCATCAGCAAATACCTTCGGGCCCGTCGGGAGCAGGGGTTGAATGCGGCGGGTGCGGTGCGTTATGCGTTTCATTCTGTCGGCAAAGCGCTGGTTGTGACGACCGTCATTCTATCCGTTGGGTTTGCCATTCTAAGTTTTTCTGCCTTCCGACTTAACGGCTGGATGGGGCAGTTGACGGCCATTGTAATTCTTTGTGCCATCACTGCAGATTTCATTCTGCTTCCCGCGTTATTACTGACCTTTGACCGTGGAGCCATTGAAACCTCACTCTCTGTTGAGGCCGAATCCGGTCAGGAGGCAACTGAAGAAGAATCTACCAACGTGGCGGCTTCCTGACCGTTCTGATTATTGGAAACTTTTAAACTATAAAATCTTTGAAACGAACACAGATGACACCGACTCAAATCAGTATAAGGACAAGCTTGGGAATACTAATTTTTTCCTGTGTTGTTGCCGCAGCAGAAACCCCTGAAGAAAAAGGAATGGCCGTGGCGATTGCTGCAGACAAAGCCGATGAAGGGTGGGACGACTGGAGTGCCGAGACCCGGATGATCTTGCGAAACCGGCAAGGCCAGTCCAGTCAGCGTCAGATGCGATTCAAAGCCTTGGAAGAGAAGGAGGAGGGAGACAAGCGCTTGATTATTTTTGATGAACCACGGGATATCAAGGGGACGGCATTTCTTGTTTATACAAAAAAAACAGGTCAGGACGATCAGTGGCTGTATCTTCCGGCCTTGAAGCGAGTGAAGCGCATTTCTTCAAAGAACCAATCCGGACCGTTTGTAGGTAGTGAATTCGCCTATGAAGACCTTTCCTCACAGGAAGTGGAAAAATACACCTATCGGCATCTCCGGGAAGAAACATTGGCAAGCATGGATTGCCATGTTCTGGAACGAATTCCTGTTGATAAAAAATCAGGATACTCCAAACAAATTGCCTGGATCGACAAGGCGGAATATCGATTGATGAAGGTGGACTATTACGATCGAAAAGGTTCGCACATGAAGACGATGACTGCGATCGGTTATAACTCCTATTCCGGTAACTATTGGCGTGCGGAACGTTTTGAGATGAAAAACCACCAGACGGGAAAGAGCACCGACCTGATCTGGAGTAATTACCACTTCAACTCGGGAATCCGTGAGCAGGATTTCAGAAGCAGTCGCTTGAAGAATGTCCGTTAACATGGTTCGTTTCCGAACATCAATCCTGGTTGTTACCGTTTTTCTAGCTCTATTTATTAGTGGGAGTGCTCGTTGCGCTGATTTCCTGAAGGGCTGGGAATTGACCGGCTATGTCGAAACAGAATTGCGGGCGTTCAAAGCCGAACCTTCTTTCAATGGCCAGGACAACCGTACCGGTTTCTCCCTCGCATTTCAGCCTGAGTTATTTCGCGAATGGTCCGAGGGAACATCGCGATTTATTTTGACCCCTTTCCTGAGAGTGGATTCATTGGACTCGGAAAGAACACATTTTGACCTTCGGGAAATGCATTACCACTACATCGGTGACCCATGGGAACTCAAATTCGGGGTCAGTAAAGTTTTCTGGGGAGTGACCGAGTCGCAGCATCTGGTCGATGTCATTAACCAGACCGATGGTGTCGAGAACCTCGATTTTGAGGAAAAACTGGGACAACCCATGCTCAACTTCACCTGGTTGCCGGAATGGGGAAACATCGATCTGTTTTATCTGCCGTTTTTTAGGGAACGGACTTTTCCTGGGACTGACGGTAGATTACGGTTTCCCTCGACTGTTGATACCGATCATCCCGAATATGAGGCGGATTGGGAACAATGGGATCCCTCCTTTGCTGCGCGATGGGCTCATGTCATAGGCGACTTTGATGTAGGAGTGTATTATTTCTATGGAACCAGTCGTGATCCCCTTTTCAGGATTTCACCGCCCGGCGGTCCCGGTTCTGAATTAATCCCGGTATACAACCGGATGCATCAAGTTGGGACCGAGCTTCAATGGACCCAGGAAGGATGGCTATTGAAACTTGAAACACTGGCTCGAGATGGTTTGGGACAACATTTTCAGGCAGCGGTTCCCGGTTTCGAATATACCTTCTACAGTCTCCTGGAATCGAGTCTCGATCTGGGTTTTCTCTCTGAATACCATTATGACTCCCGGTGGGGACAGGCACTGACGACCCTGAACCATGATGTGTTCGTGGGAGGTCGATTGACCTTGAATGATGAAATGGATACGGCTTTTCTCGGAGGAGTCCTTTGGGATCATGTCCATGGTACTGCGACCGCCCGCATTGAATTTGAACGACGAATCGGGTCACGATTCTCTCTGGGAATCGAAGGGCAATGGTTCATTGAATCGGAACCTGCCGACCTGGCTTATTTCTTCCGGAATGACAGTTTTTTGGAACTGGAACTCAGGCGGTATTTCTGATCCGGAGATTTCAGGAATTCAATTCCATTACCATGGATTGAAAAGCAACCCACCGAAAAACCACCGTTGTGCAAATCAGACACATCCACCACGCTGCCGTTTGAGCCGCATGATATCTCCAGAGCTTCAAGACGATTGCCGATGATATCAAGACCATAGTAGCCTTGAAGACTGCCAGGTTGAATGGGGTGTCCATCATTCTTGCAGCCAATGGATTCAATTCGGAAAAACCACCCGTATGGGAAGCCATTATAGTGCAGGCAAAATCAAATGCACTCAGAACCACAATTAAGCCAACACATTTCCGAACCAGATTGAACGCATCCGATGATGGATTCAAATCGCTCCATTTGGCTTTGCGCTTCGGGTGATTGAGCAGTAGATTTCCAAATGCGACTACCAGAAGAAGCATGCCGGCCATGTCAGTTACATAGTGAAATCCGGCGAAACCAGTAGGTTCAGGTGAAGCCTCTGTGTAGGGTTCAACAAGCTCATCAACCATGCTTTCACGAATTTCTTGAAACCGATCGATCAGATTCTCAGGTGGTTGAAATTCTCCGAGGAAGTAAGCCCATTGTTCTTGGTTTATCCATGCAGGGTCCAAGCGTGCAAGCCGCTTCAAACGGTTGTAGGTTCCTTCAGAACTAGTGATTACCTCCAGAATTTCCATAGTTCTTCTTGGATTCATCATTTTCACAATGTTTCCTTCCAAACCGAAAAGGAGATGATCCTGAAAGAGATGTTTTTCGATTTCATTGCGTTTCCGAGTTTGGCTTAAAGCATTCCGCCGGTTGGAGCTGGTCTTTCTTAGGACAAGCTCGACAGGAAGATGATTGATCTTCAGTTGGTTCCCGTCGAGGGTTACCACGTATGGCGGGGCTAAGTATTCTCCCCCCAGAATAACAAACCCTGATGCTATTGGATATCCGGGCTGAATCTCGAAATCCATATTACTTTTCCGGTGAGCCGGAATGCGACCCCTTGAATCGTGAAACGGCCGGGATTGATCGAAATTAACCGATCGGCTGTGAGTAGAATCCGGCTCCGAGTATCCCCACAAATTAAAAGTGATAATGCTTCCCAATAAAATGATTCCCAGTTGTTTAATCATACTCACTTTCAATCGTCTCCGTGTACCTTCGGCGAACCCAGCCTCTTTCTACTAGGTTGGACGTTCAGTCATCTATAACGGTTACAATTCCGTGGTATAATTCGTACGGGCATTTTCAAACGGTAACTTTTATGCCGGGCTGCTCCATGATGCCTGAATAGAGTAATATAGCTCGGATGTTACAATAATGTCTTTACGAAACAATGTAACTTAAGGAGAGGCGTTAATTCATTTGGACGCGGCTTTTCAATGTTATAAGTCCAGTGTCTCGATGTGTTTGTAAAAAAGCGGCTGATTCGGTAGGGCGTACTGTCCCCAGCGCGCCGCTTGCATGAACTCCTCGGGCGATTCGCGGCGCGCTGAGACAGCACGCCCTACCTCATTGCATCCACCCCTGCCCCTTCCCGGATTATCAAGGACTGGGGTGGGTTTAGTGGCTATTGCCGGCCATGAACTAATTTTTCTTCAGAATGAATATCCGTCCTGGAACGGGTTGCCCCGACTGTTGGCGTAGGGTTTCATTTTGGGAGTAGGCAATGGAATAATCGAATTGCTCAGCTATGGAATGGATATAGGCAACCGAATGAGCAAAGCGTCCATACTCCAGCAGTTTGAAGCCATCTCCTTCGCAGGTTTCAGTGGAGAATGCAAACAGGCGATCGGGAACCGAGTTTGTTTCCAAAGCCGAGAAAAGTTGATTGAGATCTCCAATATAGATCAAGACATCCGCGGCAATCACTAAGTCGTAATACTCGCTTGTGCTCTTGAGCAGGGTTGCAGCATCTGCTTCAAAAACATGGTCGTAAACATTTCTCTCTCCGGCTTTGGTCGTCATCTTGGATGACAGGTCCACGCCGTGTATGGTTTTCGAAAACGGTCGGAAAAGTTCTCCGCACTTCCCCGTGCCACAACCAATGTCCAGGGCCATGTTGAATACCGGACGAGGATTCTCCGAATTTGAAAGTGTCTTAAGAATGGCATTTCTTAGTAATTCAGGTGCCCGATAATCCAATTGATCCAGATGAGTTTCAAATCGGTCCGCGTAATCGTCGAACAAATCCTTTACATATCGTTTCGGCGCTGTTTCGGGAGTGGTACCTTCAAGTATCTGCAGGCTGTAACGGGCTTTTTCATAGTGCGGGTTCAAATTCAGTGCCTCTCGGAATGCCGAACGAGCGCCTTCTTCGTCCTCTTGTCGCCGCCGGGATTCACCCAGGTTGTACCAGGCAATTGTTTCATTTTTGGTTTCTCCTTTTTGCCGAAACAACTCGATCAGGATTTCATGGATTTCAGCAAAATAGGGGTTCAACTTCAGGGCCTCAAGAGCCGCTTCCAGGGCCTGTTTGAATCGACCCAACTTCTGGTAGGATGAGGCCAATCCTTTCAGGGAATCCGGACGGTAATCTGTCTGGTCGATCGTTTTCTGGTATGCGGAGACAGCACTTTCATATTTTTCTCCCTGGTAGTAGGCCCCAGCCAGATTGAAATGATAATCCGCTCTTCGGGGTTTCAGTCGGATGGCTTTGAGAATGGTTTCCTGTGCCTTATTGAAGTTGTTTCCCTGTAGGTAGAGGATACCTGTTAAATGAAGAGCATCTGAGTTCGAAGGATCTTCAGATAGAATTTCGCGGTATACCTGCATCGCCTCATTGGCTCTGCCGGCTACCTGATGTTTCAACCCGACCTGAAGTTTCTGTGATGATGCAGTTGTTATACTGATCGGCATCAAGTTTTCGGAAAATCCCAGGGGCTGAAATTGTCGGACTTGATGGGCTGGAATATAAG
>DUCD01000422.1:55502-57457 GCA_012959985.1 Verrucomicrobiales bacterium
AAATCCGAAAACTTGATGCGTAAGAGTATACCATGCCCTATAGGTGTATCGGCCGTTTGGAGATTCGGCTTAATCCTTTTTATTTGCATTCGGCTTTGACCTTCCCATTCATTTAATTTGATGATTTTTTCTGAAGATGTCATTCTGTAAATTATGTCATTGATTCAGAGAAGATTATTTTTTTTATGTATTGTGTTCCACTTGCTTGGCTCTGCTGTTGAGCCGGTAGTCGCCGCCGGGGGGGGCTGGCCACAATGGAGAGGGCCGAATGGGCAGGGACATGCGGATGCTGCCGGGCTTCCACTTCAATGGAGTGAAAAACAAAACATCCGTTGGAAGACTTCTATTCCCGGACGGGGCCACTCTTCACCGGTTATGGATGATGGTCTTATCTGGATGACCACTGCCTATGAAACTCCAACCACTGAAAAGGATTTAGAAGATCGATTGAAGGCCAATACCGGAGGGCAGCCTCTCACTTTGCTTAGTGAACTGAGATTGCATGCCATTGGTGTCGATCCAGAGACCGGTCGGCTTGAAAAGAATATCCCATTGCTGACTCTTCAGAATCCCCAGTGGGTCCACAAACAGAATAGTTATGCATCCCCAACACCCGTTATTGAAAAAGGCCGTCTGTATTGTCATTTTGGTACTTATGGAACCGTGTGTCTCGATACCTCAACGGGCAGGGTGGTTTGGGAAAACCATGACTTGGAAATCATGCATGAGAACGGGCCGGGGAGCACCCCGGTGTTATGGGATGATCACTTGATTGTCCATTGCGACGGCAGTGACAGTCAATATATAGCCGCCTTGGACAAACGGACTGGAAAGCTGGCATGGAAGACTCCTCGCAGCGGTGAGATGAACAGTAATCCTCAGTTGAAAAAATCCTATGGAACGCCCCTGATCGTGGAGTTCGGTGCCAAGCCCCAAGTCATTTCACCCGGCTCTGATTGGTTGTATTCCTATGAACCCTCCACAGGGAAGGAATTGTGGAAAGTGAACTACGGGACTCTGGGTTTTTCCATCGTGCCGCGCCCGGTCATCGGACATGGTCATATTTATTTCTCAACAAGCTTTATGCGCCCTCAGTTGCTGGCAGTTCAATATGATGGAACCCGAAAACCTGAAATCAGTTGGCGATATAAAAGGGGAGTCCCAACAATTCCGTCGCCTTTGCTGGTGGAATCGGAACTTTATTTCGTGAATGATTCCGGCGGAATCGTCACTTGTCTTGATGCGGAAACCGGGAAGGAGTATTACCGGGAGAGACTTGGAGGAAATCATAATGCTTCTCCGATTTTTGCCGATGGAAGAATTTACCTTTTCAGCCGAGAAGGGGAAACCGTGGTATTGGCACCGGGGAAGGAATTCAAAGTGTTGGAAAGGAATACCCTGGAGGGTCAATTGATGGCATCCGTGGCCGTCATCGGGAAGGCGATCATTTATCGGTCCGATACATCACTGTATCGGATTGAAACGAGTCAATGATCCTGTCGAGTAAACAGATTGCAGTACGAGTATGATCATGTAGTGTCGAAATCGAAATCGAAATCGAATTTTGCGGAATTGCAGGTTGTCGACACTTCACAAGTAACCCTTCATGGGTTAGGAATAATTTTTGAAAGTATATCCCTTTCGCGATACCTTTTGACCTTCATTAATCCTTGAAAGCATTCCGGTTCAACGGCATCCTCCTTCAATGAGAGCAATTACTTCGACTGTTTTTTTCTGCTTCCTGGCTACCTCGTTTTCTTCTTTTTCGGACGATTGGCCTCAATGGCTCGGACCTAAACGCGACAGTGTCTGGCGGGAGCAGGGGATCATTAAGGAAATCCCAAAACAAGGATTGTCCGTCAAATGGCGGCGCCCAGTAGGACTAGGCTATTCCGGGCCGGCTGTTTCCGGGGGGAAAGTATATGTGTTGGATTACGAACTCCGATCCGGAAGAA
>DUCD01000422.1:57503-66422 GCA_012959985.1 Verrucomicrobiales bacterium
TGGATGCGGATACTGGTAAGCAAATCTGGAAGTATGAGTATGCCCAGCTTTATAGTTTATCCTATCCCTCTGGGCCTCGTTGTACGCCAACAATTGATTCCGGAAAAGTCTATGCCCTTGGTGCAGAAGGTCGACTCAGTTGTTTGGATGCGGGATCCGGTAAGCTCATTTGGGAAAGTAACTTCAAAAAGGATTTTGGAATTGAAACCCCGATCTGGGGTTTTGCCTCACATCCTCTTGTTCATGGAAATGCAGTGTATTGTGTCGTTGGTGGAAAAGGCAGTGTGGCAGTTGCTTTCGATAAGAATTCCGGAAAAGAAATCTGGCGGGCACTTTCGGCTGAGGAACCGGGATATTGTCCACCGTCCTTAATTAATTATGGAGGGACTCCTCAGTTGCTGATCTGGCATCCGGAATCCTTAAATAGTCTTGATCCGGTATCCGGTAAGGTTTTCTGGGAAATTCCTTTGAAACCCGCTTACTCCATGTCGATTGTCCCACCAAGACTGGCTGGGAATCATTTATTTGCCACAGCGATCGGAAATGTCGGAGCCTTGATTCGACTGGATGATTCCAAACCCGCAGCGGAAATTGTTTGGCGTGGCAATCCCAAGTCAGCCGTCTATTGTGTCAACAGTGTTCCTTTTATTAATGATGGAGTCATCTACGGTTGTGATGTCGAGTCGAGTGCCTTGATGGGAGTCAGGCTGGAAGACGGAAAACGGCTTTGGCAGAGCAAGCAGCCGACTATCGGCGAGGCGGGCAAGGGACGTCATGGAACGGCGTTTATCGTCCGCCATGAAGATCGCTACTTCCTCTTCAGTGAGCAGGGGGACTTGATCCTCGCCGATCTATCGGCTCAGGGATACCGGGAACTCGGAAGATTTCATGTTCTGGAACCTACCAACGAAGTGTTCGGCAGAAAGTGCGTCTGGAGTCATCCAGCCTACGCAGAAAAGAGCCTTTTTGCCCGAAACGACAAGGAAATTGTTTGTGTCAATCTGCTTGCTTTAAAGTAAGTTTCTATTGACAATTTTCCATGAAGTGAGAATCTCGGAGCATCCTCAGAAACCCTGTAGAGACAGGAAAAATCCACCTATGAAATTGTTATCGTCGCCACCCCGATACTTCCGGGTAGGGCCTGCTGGAACTTCGGTTAGCCTATGCCGTTCTTCCATTTTCGGATTCACCTTGATTGAATTGCTGGTGGTCATCGCGATCATTGCCATCCTTGCCGGAATGTTGCTTCCAGCCTTGAGTAGAGCAAAATCAAATGCGACCAAAACCCTGTGTCGTAGCAATGAAAAGCAGTGGGGTCTGGCCATTCAAATGTATGCTGCGGATAACGATAATTCGTTTCCGGATAATACCGACGGATTTCATTTGAGTTGGATGGGGACCCGTATGCAGACTTTCTGGAAGGACTACCTGATGCCTTCAAAACGATCTCAAACGAAAAAGGACAGATTCCATGTGATTTTCTGTCCGACTGACGAATGGCATCGTGTCGCCGACCTCTGGGATGCGGCTTCTGGGCGCCCCATACTGACCGGCTATTTTGTTTTGCCCGGAAGAGAGAAGCTCGACAGCGATACCAAGTGGAATGATACCCATGACTGGGCACTCCGGAGAAAGCTTGGCGGGATCTACAGGAATGCTCCCATCGTGATTGACCGTCTTCAGGGACAGGGCAGCTGGAATAAGCGAACCAGCAGTGGAAAGGTCACATGGATGACCGCGAGCGGTGGAAAAAATATCCCGACAGCGGTTCACAGAGTGGAACAGGGCGCTCCTTCAGGTGGCAATTTTCTCTTTGAGGACGGCCATGTAGAGTGGCGTAAGTTTGATGCCGAAAATGCCCGGAACAGCATCGATCTCGGAGCCACCATTGGAAGTTGGACCACCTTTTTCAAGATCCCGATTCAATCGCCTCCTCCCACTAAAGGGAGACGTTGAGCTAATCCTTGTTCGTTTGAAAATGATTCATTAACAATGGAGGCTGTAAAAAATTGGACCGGTTCACAGATTAGGGACCGCTCAAGAATAAATCCACCATTTGACGGGAGCTCCGTCTTGTCGGAGGCAAGGCACGAGGAGGACGTATCCCCTCATGGGGATTCAACCGATAAGTTACGCCGCAGAGGGTATGACGCCGCCCCGCCCCTTCGGGCCAATGTCACTGACTTAAGGCATTTACGGAAAACCTGAAAAAGGAGATTCTAAAATAAATGGATCGGCGTCGATTCACCTAAAGGTTGGAGTTCACGCTTCAGCGTGTTTTTCAAATCAGTTCCAGCACGCTGAAGCGTGAATTCCACCGGATACCCTGTTTCAGCTTAAGTCAGTAACATTGCCCTTTGGACTGGGGCGAATTGGGCATCTGGCTTCGTTGCTCCTCAGTCACAGAGCTTTGGCTTTGCTCATTTGTCGCGCCTTGCCGGGAACCCAATTCGCCTCCAGCAAATGGCGAAGTTGTTTTTGAGTGATCCCTTAACTGCCATGGAAGCCGGTGAATTTAGTTATTCCGGTAACGGGCCAATGAGAGTGGATGGTTCGGAAGTTTCCATGTCGTTTATTTGCCATTGACGGATTTTGGAAAGAGTGTCGTCTATATGCTGGTTTAGTATCGGGGATGTAGCTTCGCTATCCAACAGGTTTTGCAAATTCAGAATTGCACCAGAGGCGTGCTTACTGAATCGATTCAGGTTGAGTAAGGCATCGGTTCGGTTAAGATATTGGCTGTCCTCTACCTTGTGCAATAATTCAGGAACTATTTTCTTGATGATGGTATTCTTATCCCAATTCATATTGGGCAAAGTGCCGAACGCATATCGGCGTAACATTTTGCTCTGATCATTTAGTGCAGCGAACAATATTCTCAATTGCTCTTCCGCGGTGAGGTTTAACATCAAATACATTCTGGTTGCATCCAGGCGAATCGTTGCATTTTTATGTTGGGTTAGATCTGAAATCAGCTCAATAGTTTCCGGTGTTTGGTCTGGGTCCGTTTTTAACAGACTTTTAAGAATGGCCATGGAGGATACCTGAATGTTTCTATTCCCTTTTGGAAGTGGAAGTTTTGTCCTAACTGAAGGAGGTAGAGAAACATAGGCTTTCAGATACAGTTTCACCCATGCCGGGCGTTCAATGGCAAATCCCTCCAGTAAGTAGGGAACGGCTTCATTGTCGACGTTTTCGAATAGTGTTTCCCAGGCGCGATAACGTTTGTCTTCGGCATCCACTCCCAACTGTTTAATCCAGTATCGGATTGATTTCCCTTCATATTTCGGGCCATTCAGAGGCAGACAATACAATACGATGGCTACTATCGGTATCACGGGAATCACTGATTTCCAGAACTCCTTTTGATGGATCCGTTTGGATATTCGAATAAAGAGATTCATTTCAGATAAATACCATGACAATTGCAGATGTGAGCAACGCGGCTCCCGCAAGTCTCCATTTCAAAATTTCGTAACCAAGGGGTCGTTCTTTATTGTGAAACCAGTGACCAATGCCCCAAACCGCGAGAACGCTCCAGATACCACGAGAACTGTAGACGATGTTGATAGCCGTTGCATCTCCAAATCTCGCAATGGTGGTAATGAGGATTAGTCCCTGTAGTCCAACGAAAAAAGAACCCAGGAATAGGGGTTTTCGTGCTGGACCGGGGATTTTGTTCAAAGGTTCTCGAAACATGGGTAGGTAAATGAATGAGAGAAATCCGGCGATGAGCAGCATGACCGGCAGGAATTTTCTTATGCCCCAACCGGGCGACCATTTTATGACAAGGACATCGAACAGAGCATAGCAAATTGCCGCCCAAAGAGCCGAGGTTATGGTTCTTTTGACATTTACATGGCGCTCTGATCCGGGGGCGGTATGAAGCAGACCGATTCCGATGCAACTCGCTGCGGCTCCTGTCCACAATTTAGCCGGGATGGTTTCTCCCAATATCCAAGTAGTTAGAATGGCGACAAGAATGACTTTTACACCGAGAACAGGGGTAACCACTGAAACATCCCCACCTTCCAGAGCCCTGAAAGTAAACAATTGTCCAATAACAAAAAGAAGGGCGACGGATGCTGGTTCCCAAAGATTTCCCGGTAGCTTGAATCCTTCTTCATAGGGATAAAGAGTGAGGAAAAAAAGGGTCGTCATCCAGTTGCAGATGAATGCCGCTCGCCAGACACCGATGCGATGTTCGGTCGCCTGTTTTAAAAACAGGGCGCCCACCACATAGAGCAGGCTGCTGATTAATGGAAAAAACAAATACACCGCAAAGAACTAGCAGTCAGAGGAGGAAATTTCCAGAACACAGAAGTATATTCTCGGAAGTTTCACATCTTCCGCTTCGGGGGCACCTAACAGAATTCGTGAAAATTCTGGTGATTGTATATTATTGTTTCGGGAAACACTGGAAATGATTTGAAAAGGGAAGTGATGGGGTGTGATTAAAAGTGCGGTGAGAGTTCATTTGTAGCGTCGGTTGTCCTCAGCCGAAAGATCACTGATCATACTGGAAATGCGCTGAGGACAGCACACGCTACAGCACCCAGGGGTAAATGTGCCGTTCCCCGCATTTTTAATCCCACCCGGAGTGATTGGTAATCATTCCGGGAGCTGGACAAACCCGAAAAATTCGTTATAAACGGTAGCATGATTACCCCAAGCAAACCTAAAGGAATCTCACGAAGGCATTTTTCCAATCTTACAGGGAAGGCTGCCACCGCTATTTTCGGATTTCAGTTTATTCCCAGCCATGCTTGGGGACAATTGACAAAACCGGTATTGGGGGCAATCGGTTCAGGTGGAAAAGGGAGGTCGGATATCTCTGGATCGGATCAAGCCGGGTTTCAGGTCGCGGCTCTATGTGATGTGGTGGATGGGACACGATTGGACGTGAATGGCAAAAGATTCCGTTCCATAGTGGAAGCCAGAAAAACGTATTCCAAGACCCGGTTCTTCACTGATTACCGTGAAATGCTGGCTTCCATGGGAGATCGGATCGATGCCGTGACTGTGTCCACTCCGGACCATCATCATTTCCATGCCTCTGTATTGGCCATGAAAGCCGGTAAGCATGTGTATTGCCAGAAACCCCTGACACATGGGATCTGGGAAGCTCGAATGATGGCTCAAGTGGCTCAGGAAACCGGTGTCAAAACCCAAATGGGGAATCAGGCCCATGCCAATGACCACATGCGTCGATGTGCAGAGCTCATTCGTGCCGGGGTCATTGGCAAGGTCAAGGAGGTGCATGCCTGGACGAATCGGCCCATCTGGCCACAGGGATTTAAGACAGCACCGGAAAAGCAACCGGTTCCAAAGTGGTTGGACTGGGAGCAATGGATTGGCCCGGCGCCCTGGGTCGATTACAACCAGAAGATCGCTCCCTTTACATGGCGTGGATGGTGGGATTACGGAACGGGCGCTCTGGGGGATATGGCCTGTCACATCATGGACCTTGGATACTGGGCTTTGTTGCCGGGTTCTCCTAAGAGTGTCATGGCTCATCAGGAGGGAGCCACCGAACTGTCTCCTCCGATCAACTCAAAAATCGTCTGGGAATTCGGACCGAGTCCTTCTACCAGTGCGGATGGGTTTAAATATTTCTGGTACGACGGATATATCAACGCACATTTCGATCGCAGCACATGGAACCTGGTTAAAGACAGCAACGAATATAACCACCCTGACAATGATGTTCTGGATGGGATGAGTTTCAAGGATTTCGGCTGTGTCATCATTGGTGAAGAAGGGAAACTGTTTTTTAATCGGGGACGGAATACGTGGGTAGTCAAGGCTTCCCGTAAAATTGATGGTTTTGTGTGGCCCGATCAATCAATCCCCAGAGCAAGAAAACAGAATAATTATCTGGAATGGATGGATGCAATACAGGGTCGTGTCGAAAGAGGTCAGTCCGGTTTTCATCATACTGGCCCTTTCACTGAAACCATTCTGCTGGGAGTTCTGGCTCAAAGAGTTCCGGACACCAAACTTGTCTGGAATGCAGAAAGGATGGAAGTCAAGGGACGACCGGAATTAAAAAAATTCATTCAGCGTCCCTATCGACAAGGCTGGCAGATCGAAGTGTAGCCAGGATCGGAATTCTTATGAATTCTGCTACTTGAACAGACTGTTATCAGCATCTCCTGCGCTGAGGATATAGGCAACCATGTCCAGGATTTCATCTTTCTTGAGCATGTCCAGTAATCCTTCGGGCATGGGCGAAGTCGTCGAGGTTTCAATGCTTTTCACCAGCTTCCGATCGATGTTGATCTGTTGAAAAGGATCCCAGAGATCAGTGTTGATGGAAACGCGATCTCCGTTGAGGTTGACCACAACACCTTCAAAGGTTTCCCCATCGGTTTTAGTCAGGATGATTGGGACAAACTGTTCATTGATTTCCTTGCTGGGATTCAGGATTTGATCCAGGAGATCATGTGGTGAGTATCGTCCACCGGCACCGGTGAGATCCGGCCCTGTCATTCCGCCCTGGTTGTCGAATCGATGGCAGGCGAAGCATCCGGCTGCGGCAAACATTTTTCTCCCGTTCTGGAAATCTCGGTTCTTCAATTCTGTTTCGGCAACGCTGCTTAATTCATCCAGAGACCATTCCTTGACTGTTGATCGTCCAATCATGGCGGCTGCCATGACTTCAAACGGTGATTTCTGTTCGGGCTGTTTATCCAGAACTTCCTTCAGGGCGATTTTTTCTTTTGGAGTCAAGGAGGCAACGGCATCGTTTCGGATGAACTCTATAAACTTCGCAAAACTGGCTCCACCACGATAGTTGGTCGCCTTCAGAAACCATTCAAAATAGGATTCACGGAGTTCATGGGTCCAGCCGGTTTTCAGCAACCTCAGTGAGCGGGCATATTCCATTTGTTCCTGTTGAGTGACCGCTTCGTTGAGTAGCCCGATCGCTTTTTCCGCGACGCTGGGTGCCTGGAGGTAAGCCAGAGTTTCACAAAGCACCCAGTTTAGTTCAAAGGAGTCCGCCGGAAAATGAGGATCCAACTGTTCAATTATTTTGGAAGACTCCGTTGCTGATGGTTTACCGAATCGTACCATGCAGACTTCGTAGGTTCGCACCAGAGTAATCCGCTCTTCGCCGTTCAATTGACTCCAATCCACTTCAGCAAGAGATCGGAGAATTTCTTTCTGCAGATCGCGATCGCTCTGTGGAGTTCCTGGTTTTTGATTGGCAGGATCTTTGCCCGTCGATTTAACCAGGCTCAGTAATAGTTCCACCCGTTTTCCATGGTCAGGTTCGGATAGGGCTTTCATGGCCCACTTTGAAATAGCCTGATGTTGCACCGCGGTTCTAGCTGCCCAACGAAGGAATCGATCAGAATGGTCGAGGTAGGGCCAAGCGGCTTCAATGGCTTCAGGATCCATTTTTTTGTGATGCGATTCCAATTTGTGTCTGAGTTTCGCAAGAGGCGTTACTTTTGGTTGGTGGACAATCGCATCGGTCGATTCGGTTCCATGATAGCTGATCCGGTAAAGGCCGGATTGAACGCGTCGACCACCGATAGTCAAATACATGGCTCCATCATCGGGGTGAATGATGGCATCTGCGACAGGCAGGGGAGAACCGGTCAGGAAAGTTTCCCGGGTTGCTGTATAGCTTGCTCCCTTTGGCTCAAGGTGAACGGCGTAGACTTTTCCCCAACTCCAATCGAGGATGAAAAGGGCTTTCTGGTAGCGGGCGGGAAATTTCGCCCCATAACCGAAGGTAACTCCGGTGGGAGATCCTGGGCCGATATTGGTAACCGGAGGAAGCGTATCTGGATACCATTCGGGACGCTTTCCAGTGCCGTTTCTCCAACCCCACATGGAACCGCTGGTGACATGACAGATCCGAGTCGGGCGATACCAGGGAGTGTTGAAATCGTACTCCATATCAGCATCGTACGTGAATAACTCTCCGTCCAGGTTAAATCCTGCGTCGAAGATGTTCCGGTATCCTGATGAATAGATTTCCCAGTCTTTTCCATCGGGTGAAATTTTGTAAATGATTCCTCCGGGGGCGAGTCGACTGCGATTATGTCCTCGTCCATCCGGCATTCTAGGCAGAAGGTGGTCTTCTCCCCAGCGCGTAGGGATTCTTGAGGAGCTCACTTCGGCCGGTTCGGTGTTGTTGCCTGTAATCAGAAAGAGAGATTTCTTGTCCGGAGAAAGGAGCAGGGCGTGGACCCCATGATCTCCCGATGCGGTTAAGGTTTTGAGCTTCTCGAGTTTGTCTAGCTCTCCATCTCCATTGGAATCCGTGGCTCGGTAAAGGCCGCTGTCGATTTGTTTCTGGTAATCGTTGACGGCAAGATAGAGAGAATCGAAGGCCCACAGCATTCCATTCACAGCCCGGATATCAATGGGCAATTTCTCAACTTGTTCCGGCTTCAGAGATTGGCCGGTGGCCGGGCGTTCAAATCGATACAAGCCTCCGTATTGATCTGAGACGATGATCCGGTTTTTATTATCGACGCAGAGATTGACCCATGAACCCTGTTTCGGACCCGGGACCGAATAAAGAAGCTCCACTTTGAACCCATCGGGAGCCTTGATGCGGTCAACCGGAGTCGCCTGATTTTCATTGATCGCCATTCCCGTGGACTGAGAACGTCCCGGTTGCCGGCGTTGAGGGCGTTTTTTTCTAGCTGAATTCTGCGCAGACAGTTCAGGAACGTACGGCAACAACATTGCTCCGACGAGTAAAGACCAAATGGTAAATCGAATGTTTTTCATGAGTTGGACGACATTGAACCTGTTTTTTCCGTTGAATGCAAATTCAGAATTCATCGGCATATGAATCGGAGTTACATGATTCTGGGGTTTTCCAGTTCAGAGTCTGTCCCGAATGGCACTAAGTTAAGGCGGGGTTTCGATGGGATTTCTGGGCAATTGGGTCTG
>DUCD01000423.1:0-9393 GCA_012959985.1 Verrucomicrobiales bacterium
TGCGTGCCAGTTCCTTCAATCGATTCAAAACTTGAAGTTGCTCTCTCTGCTGACTGCTTTGCTGCTGGGCCTGGCGTTCGGTTTCATAATTGTCCTCATTCTCGTTCATTTCCAGCTGATCCAACTGACTCTGTGAACGGTTACCACCGCCACCCCCACCCCCACCTTGCTGTCGTCTTACCATCACTTCGCGATCCCTCAGACGAAGCAAATCCTGATAAGCCAACTGGGCCGGCCCCATGGCTTGCTTTAATATAGTGAGATCATTATCCACCCCGGCTTCTTTAAGTTTTTCACGGGCAGATTCCATATTACCCTTTGCAGATTCAGCATACTGCATCGAGATTTCATCCTCAATTTCCTGAGTTGCTTCTGCCAACTGATCGAGTGCAATCCCCTGAGATTCTTCGACGACATCCACATCAGAACCGAAATGATCTGACAGCCGATTCTCCGTCTCGCTACGTTGAATATTCCAAGCGGCACTGATGACCTCTCTTTGAAGCTGAACCAGTTCCGTCATTCCGCCTTCCCCGCCTCCACTTTCACTTTCACCTTCACCTTCACCTTCACCTTCACCACTCGTGTCAGGGCGAAAAATTTCCTCAAAAGGCCGCACATCCGCAAAGTAGATTTCACCCAGAGATTTCCGTAGATTCCCGTCGGGGTCATAATCTTCTGCCCAGAGGAAGTAGTTCAGGGATTGATCCGCCTCCGCCTCAAGTTCCTCCATAGAAACCAAGTATTCCATCGATTGTTTGGGCAATCCAGGATCCCCTTCTCCGAGCGTTACATAACGAATCTCTTCCCCCGCCAAGTTGTAACCCAAGCCAAATGACTTCAACCCGTAGTCGTCGGAGACCTCACCTTCCACCACCAATTCTTCGATCGGACTGACTGCCTGATCCTTCTTGGGAAATTTGAGTTTTAACTCAGCCCGCTTATTCGGGTTGACAGCAAAAACAAAGTTTTCGGGATAGCGGTTCTCACGACCTTCCGAATCTTTAATGTGTAATTTAAATCGTCGTGTTTCGGTCAACTTAAACTCCGCCGTCATTCTGGATGGGTCATGGGGATCAGGCGCTAAAGCTACATTCTCTCCGTCATTAGAGACCAGAACGGCGGATTCAACCTCTTTGTTCAATAAAAACTCATATTCCAGTTCAGTCCCCTCTACTGCGGTGATCCGCCGAGTATTTTCAATGCGTTTGGCCGGCAATCCGGAGTAAGAAGGATAAGTTAAATCAGCATTGGCGGTTTCCAATTTGGGAAATTCAAAAACCGTGAACCGAAAATTCCGAGACCTATCCCCATCATAATTGACATAATAAACCGTATCTTCTTTGACGGAGGGAATGCTGGCAGCAAAGATCGGATCATCCAGGTTTCGAATCATGGGGATTTTCTCTCTTTCGTCGTCGGAATTCACAACGGTGAGGATCATTTCAGCAGGCATCCTTCCGTTGACTCGTGCCGTAATGATCATTCCGGTGCCCCGTTCAACCTCATGATCCCCGGGAGTCACTTTGATATGAGAAATCGAAGATAACGGCACGGCAATCGTCGGCCCCCAGAGCACCAGAACCAACCAACTAAAGGTGAGTAAGTGGGCAAAATGAGTCATTACCAACCGCTTGTTCACATTAAGACTCCAGGAACGTCTTTTGCTGTGCTCAATCGCCTCAAGGATGACCCGTTCCTGAAGGTAATTGAAATCCTTGTCCTGGTTTTTTTCACATTGCTCAACCGCAGTGACCAGAAACTGCTGCAGTTCCGGAAACTGTTTTTCAATCTGATCCGAAATCCAATGATGATCCACATCCACCTTGCGGTGTCGAAGCCAAGCGAAGAAAGCAGCTGATGCCGATAAGCCTCCCAGTGCCGGGAAGATCCAATCCACCCAGAAACCCGTCACCCAATATAAACCGATCAGTGATGAACCCATCAAGGAGGCCGCCAGCCAAAACCAAGCCAAGGCTCTCCAGAAGCGCAATCGGTGGTGTTGAATGGCTAAATCTTTTAACTGTGAATTAAGCGGACGTTCTATCACTAGGAGACTCCTTTCGGGGATTTCTGATTCTTCGCTTTCCAGCCTGCCAGGCCGGTTTCAAGGATGAGGACCACCAGCGTCGCCAACACCAGCCATCTCCACAACTTCTGCTGTTTTTCGACCTCGACCGCCAACTGCGGTTGAGCCTCGATATCCAATACTTTTATTACTTTCCTTGTTGCATCGAAACGTTCGAACGGCACATCCATTCGTTTTAAAGTGGCAATGGACATTTGTCCTGTCCGGCTTTCCGCCGGATCCATATTAACGGCAAAGGATTTGATCCTTCGACCTCCATTCAGAATCTGATACATTCCCGGTTGATCCGTATCAGAAAACTGACTCGTTTCCTCATTGAGTGGTATTTTTTGTCCATCCGGTTTTTCAATTTGCAACCCGGTATAATCTTCAAGACTGAGAAAATCCCGAATGGTAATCGTATTCCCGACTTGATGTTGTCCGACCTCAGAATAAAAAGACTGTCCCCGGTCCAGAATGGAATACAACAAGACCACAAATTTAGTTGAAAGAGCCAAACGGCTGTCTTGTGGTTTCCACGTAGAGGTCATAATAAAAATCTGACCTTTTCCTTGGGCGACCTCAATCCAGGCAGGGGCTCCATCATCATAATAAGCTAAAACATTTGCATTATCAATTGGAGTCACCTGCAGGTTTCGGTATTTCCAAAAATGAACCTGCGTGAAATCACTGAATCTCGAACTACCAAACGGAAGTAGTATCGGATGTGTGAAATCCAATTTTTCCAGCATCGAGTATTTCGACCGGGTACTTTCAACGGCAAGCAACGCAGGGACTTCCAACAATTTTTCCAGATCGCGGGACATGTCGGCATTCTTCATGGCAAAGAGGATTCGACCTCCACCCCGGACATACTGCTGTAGGATGGGAAGCCATGGTTTCGCCGGACTCCCCGCCACCACAATCATGTCGGCTTCCTGCGCCCGAGTTATCATTTCCTGAGTCGGGGCATTCTTTACCAACTGCGATTCAACTGTAACTTCACGATCAAGGGTCAATTGAAAAACCCGTTGCAGATAATAATACGCATCTTCAGGATTGTTCGGATCTTCTTCTCCTATGTAAAAAACCAAGCTTTTCCGTGATTCCGTTGGGGGAACGATCAATCCATTGTCGTAGTCTGCTCCACCATCTTTCAAAAGGACTTTCAAATAATTCCCCTCTTCAGCAGGCATCGGGGGCGTCTGAATTACTTTGGATTGTCCCGGCAGGAGGTAGACATCCATTGAGGAAAGTTTCTGGGCACCATTTTCGGATATCTCCTGGAATTCCAACTGAAAGCTCTCCTGCTCGGAGTCCATCGAATTCGTGACGCGAATGCGATTCTGCACCTTTGAATCCTGATCGAGTGAATCCGCTATCCGTCCTACCAGTTGCAATCCTGCGTTCGTTGTCTGATCGGGAACCAAGGGATGGATTTCAACCAGAAGATTCTCAGGCCAATGGTAACCCTGCAATTCATCCAGCCGGCTACCATTCTGAAGATCAGTGATAACGACTATTTTCAATGTCGAATCAGGAGAAGGTTTTCCAGACTGAGTCAGCACTTCGTCAAGAACCTCAGAAGCATTGATTAATGCAGCCCCGAGGTGAGTTGCATTCCAGGAAAGGGTCACATTTCGAAGCCGTTCCACCGCAGTTTGTTGTCCTTGAATCGACCCCATTTCCTTCCAATCATCAAATCCCAACACTTGCACCAAGCGGGTATCAAAATGCATGATGCAGGCCCGATCTTCCTCCTGAACCTCTTCCAGAGATTTTCCGAGTTCCTCCAGGGCATCATTCCACAGATCCCCGCGCATCATACTCGCACTGGAATCCACAAGAAAAACATAGTAATCCTCGATTTTGTCGGACTTCACGAACGGATTGTCGGACTTTAGAAAGGGTCGGGCAAAAGCTAAAGCCAGCAGACATAGAATTAGACAGCGAAATACAAGCAGGAGAATCTGATCGAGTTTCTTCCGTTTTGTCCTTTTCGGAGGAGTGGGACTCAGGAACATCAGAGAACTGAATTCCTTTCTCTTTCGAGGAGCCTGCTGAATCAGATGCAAGAGAATCGGCAGACCAATTGCCAGGATCCCCAATGCATACAATGGAGTCAGAAAACTCATGAATGATTTCTCCCCGGATTGCCGGTCGATCTCATAATCCGCCGTCCCTTACTCTGCCGTTCCTGTAAAAACTCACTCAATGCCACTTCGAGAGGATAATCAGAGCAGAGCAGGGTGTATCCGATCCCGGTATTTCGACAGGCGTCAGAGATCTTTTCATTGTGCGCATTGAATTTCTCAAGGTAGGACTCCCTGGCAATCTCTGGATCCACATGGAAATCGCGGCCGGTTTCCAGATCCACAAACAGGCCTGCACCCTCTAGATCAAGAGTCATTTCAACCGGATCGTAGAGGTGGAACACCACCATATCATGACCCGAGGCAGCCAGATAACCGAAATGCGCTTCAAGGTCTTCAATGGGGGCCAGCAAATCTGAGATCAGGATAACCAGACTCCGCTTTCTCAGTAATTGGAGAGATTGTTTCAGCGGTGCGATTACGTCGGTATTCCTGCCGGATACCGGACGCTCCAAACCATGCATGAGTTGTCTCAAATGACCGGGCCTATTACGAGCCGGAATGTACTCCCGAAAATCATCATCAAAGGACAGCAGGCCGACGGCATCCCCTTGTTTGAATAAAAAATAAGCTAGAGTGGCAGATAGGGTCTGGGCATATTCCGCTTTGCTGTAACTTCCGGATCCATACCCCATGGATCGACTGTGGTCAGATAACAGGTAACACCGGAGGTTCGTTTCATCTTCAAATTTTTTGACGTAATATCGGTCTGTTCTGGCGTAAAGTTTCCAATCGAGGAATCGAGTATCGTCTCCCGAGACATAGGAACGGTATTCGGTGAATTCAGAGGAAAACCCATGAAAAGGGCTGCGGTGAAGCCCATGGTAAAACCCCTCGACAACGACGCGGGCCCGCATCTCGAGATTCTTGATCTGCATCAACGCTTTCGGATCGATCATCCCACTTGAAGCAGGACCCTTCCTCTTATTCGATGAAGAATCGATCGAAGTATTGTTAGCTGCCTGGGTCGCCATCACACTATCTGGTCTCGTGTTTCCTTTCCGGGAGCCTCATTGAATTCACCTCAAATTGATATGGATTCGAGTAGTTTCTTAATGAGATCTTCATTGCGAAGTCCATCGGCCTCGGCACGGTAATTCAGCAGGATGCGATGTCTCATTACAGGTTCCGCCATAGCTTTGATATCGTCTACAATCACGCAGGATCTCCCATCTAGAAGCGCCCTGGCTTTAGCCCCGATAACCATGGATTGAGAGGCTCTCAGTCCTGCGCCCCAACTGACCCAGTCGTTGATGAAAGAGGGCGTTCCCTCCTGTTTGGGCCTGGAGGCGGCAGCAAGGCGAACTGCATACTTCACTAATTCATCTGCTATGGGGACTTTCCGAACAACACCGTGGATTTTGAGTACATCTTCCCCTGAAAAAATAGGCACGATGGGAACCGGAGATCCCGAGGTCGTCCGACTGACCACTTCGATTTCCTCGTTTTGCGGCAAATAGTCGACCACCACATTCAGCATGAAGCGGTCAACTTGAGCTTCAGGCAAAGGGTAGGTTCCTTCCATTTCTATAGGATTCTGAGTCGCCAACACAAAAAACGGCTCGGGCAGAACATGCCGGATTCCATTCGCAGTGACCTGATGTTCCTGCATGGCTTCAAGCAATGCCGACTGAGTTTTGGGCGGCGTCCTGTTGATTTCATCGGCCAATACCACGTTGGCAAAAACAGGGCCTTTGACAAAAGTCATGAGTCGCCCTTTTTCCGTCTCCGTAAGGATTTCCGTACCCGTGATATCGGCCGGCATCAAGTCAGGAGTAAACTGGACTCGTTGAAAATCCAGATGAAAAATCTGGGCGATGGATTTGACCAACAAGGTTTTTGCCAACCCCGGAGCCCCGGTAATCAGGCAATGTCCACTTGAAAACAAGGTGATCAGTATCTCCTCGACTGCCTTCGACTGGCCCACGATTACCTTGGATAATTCAGCCTTGATCTTATCACGACTTTCCAGAATCTGTTCCACCGTTTGTTTTTCTTCGTCACGGTTCATTGTTGCTGTTTCTGCCATCATTTCCCTTTCAATGTGTCATTGCATAAAAAATAATATTAATTCCCAGAGGATAAGCTTTTTTTTCGGAAAACTCACGGAAATACCAATGATTTCGAGCCTCCTCCTCCCACCCATCTCCTAAATCGGTATTGTGACAAATCATAACCATGATCCGGTCTAGATCGTCCTTGATAATTCGGTAATGCGGCTCTTGAGCATCCCACCGTTCCCAGGTGATTCCTTGCCGGCGGCCTTGTATCGCTTGCCCCACATTGGGGATTTGCGGTAATTTATCGAGCGTCTTTTTCAACGGAAAAACCGTATTGAATATCTCATGGTCAAGGGTGATCTCGATAGCTTCCTTTTCAGGAAACACTCTTTTAATTTCCAAACGAAAGTTCTCCCATTCGTCTTCCCCCCAGAAGTCATCCACCATAAGGAAACCGCCATTCAATAGATAGGTTCGCAAGGCCTTCACCTCGGCTTCACTGAAAAGGAGAAAACCGGGTTCGACCATATAGATAAAGGGATAGTCGAACAGTTTCGGATCAGTTAACTCCAACAGGACCCCATCGGGGTCCACCTTCATGGCCGTCATTTGCTGCAGTCGAAAAGAAAAGTTGAGATCGCTTTCTGGATAATCAATGGTCCAGCGATCAATCCGCCTCCAACTCCAAGACGAAGTAGAAGTAAAGATAACTCTGGCGAAAGTAAATTTGTCATGAGGCAACTCCTCGTCTAATTCCCAGTTCGGAACTCCACTTCGATGATCACCATAGGCATATGCCCCCACACTTCCACCATGATCCATTCGCTGTCCACAGGCAAGAACAGCCAGAAATACAAACATCCCCAAGCCAAGCAGATACGGTTTTGTCTGGGATGTCGGGAACCTTTTCACGACCGGATAAAATGGCAAGGAGTCAGCGACTTACCTACGTCGGCAATCTCCCAATAGTTCGGAGTAATCCAACAAACCTCAGCTTGATCTTCAGGTTTGGGGCTCTCTGACTGACCAGAAGATTCCGGATCAGCCGGTTCTGGGGATTCAGCCGGTTCCGTGGATTCAGCCGGTTCCGTGGATTCAGCCGGTTCCGTGGATTCAGCCGGTTCCGTGGATTCAGCCGGTTCACTGATCAGTGCCAGCAGCAATTGCTGTGCTTTACGGAAACGAGGCGCATCCTCCAAGGCCTGTAGAACATGTCTCTTAGCTTGATCGGGATCATCCAATGCCAACAATCCGGCAAGCTGATAATGAAGATCTACCGGATCAACGGGATCCAGCAACAATTGACGTTGAATAGCCTTTATGGCGGTTGGGAAATCGTTCTGAAACATAGCGGCAAGAGCCCGATACCGGTAAGAGCCCTGCCTCAGTGGATTGACAGCAAAAAAGCGATCCGAATATTCACCGACGGTTTGCCAGTCCTCGCGTTTCGAAGCAACCTCCATAATTCGAGCATAACAGTCCGTCACCGAGTCTTCGCGGGCAGCCCATCGTTTCAGGATATGGTATTCTTCATCAAACTCTTCCAACTCGCGATAGGCGGCGGCAAGAAAGGGGTAGGCACTCTCGTTTCCACTTTGTTGAGGATGTAGTTGAATGGCTTTTTCCAGTGGGAATTTTGCCTGTTCATATTTCTTCTCCTTAATGAGTATTCTACCCAGACGAACCAATCCCCAGAGATTATCCGGATGATCGTTCACCCATTCCTGCAAGGCGACGGCATCATCCATTCGGAGCCCTTCCTTTCTAATCGTCTCAGCATCAGGGCGATCCCAGTCTGCATCCCGCCCAAAGCTCTTGGCCAATTCCTCGGCATAAGCCACGAAATCCTTTTCCAAGGTTTTCATGGAGTCGGTATGGTTTTCGAGGGCCTGATTGATTTCCTTTCCCACGCCCAAATCCTTGAGGATATTGCGGATTCCATTGAGACCGTATCGCGAAATGATATACTCAACAACCAGTGATGATTGGTAATAAGCAAACTGGAGATGAAGGCCGCTTTCCGGCATCAGGAAGGCCTCACTCAGTTTGCTGACAGGGGTCATTTCCTCTTCAAGGATCATCTTCCGATAATCAGGGTTCATGCGCTCACCCCAAAAAGGACTTTGACGCCGTTCCTCATAAACGGATATCCCCTCACTCAGCCAACGGGGCATACGGTTCTGAGTAATCTGCAAAGTAATGACATGACAAAACTCATGCCAAAGCACCGATTGCCAATTGGTGGGGTAAGCGCCTTGAGAGGCAGGACTATTGGCTGTGATCAGCTTCCCGAAACACACTCCCAGATACCCATCTCCCCCCGGCATGCCAAAGGTCCGAATCGCAAAATCCTTTTTGTCGGGGAAAATCTCAATGTGAACCGGCTCCTTCAACGTCAATCCGTATTTGCGACTTAACTCCTTTTCCGCTTTCTTAAGAAGCTCCAAGGCTTCCTGCCCATAAAGTTTGCTTTCGATGGGATCCATTCGTAAAACGATCAGCCCATCCCTCAGTTCGCTGAATCCCTTGATGTTGTCTCGCAGCATCACGAGGTTGAAACTGGAGACATCGTAACCATCGGCTTGATGCACCTCTTCGGCTAACTTCCACCCCTCTTCTTCACGCCCCAATCGAAGCAAGTCCTGAGCAAGTTGAATCTTGGAAGGCAAGTGATCCGGTTTCAATTGCAGCGCTTTTTCCTGATAGGCAGCCCCCTCAGCAAAACGGTATTTCTGTGACAATTTCTTACCAATCAAAAAATCAACGTGAGGGTTTTTTCGATAGAATTCCATCCCCTTCAGTCTGGATTCCTGTTCACCAAGGTAATCCCCTTCCAAATGACGCATCACCGCATGGTAGCACCATGCCTCCGGTTGACTGGGGTTGATCTTAAAAACTTTCTTCAAAATTTTATCAGCCTCTTCATAATTTTCGGAGTCGATAAGGTAATCAAGCTGAAGGAGAAGGCTTGGTAAGTGTTTTCCGTTGATCTCAAGGGCCTTTTCCAAGGCATCGGACATTTGCTTGGCATCGCTAGGGGCAAATGAGGCCGCCACTCCATAAAACATATCCGGGTCCTTGGGAAATTGCTTGATGCCATTCTGAAAAGTATCTGAAGCCAAAGCGAAGTCATGTTTCTTGAGAGCAAGATCTCCGATGGCTAGATAGGATT
>DUCD01000423.1:9424-13147 GCA_012959985.1 Verrucomicrobiales bacterium
AATCAGGATGGGATTTGCGAACCGGATCCAGAAAATTATCCAGAACCAGCTTGGCATCAGCCCCCATGAGCAGGGCTGCCTTCCCAAGAGCCACCATGCTCTTTTCATCTCGATACCGATCAAAGCGGTACTGAACCAGCCGATTGATTTCAGTCAACATCCTCTGTGCTTCTTCAGGCTTGTTGTTGAAGAGAAAGACGTCTCTACCTACTAGACGCAACCGCAAGCTGTAACTGTAGTAGTCCATCGCATTGGCGTGGGTCTTTTCCGCCTCGCGGTATTGACCGGTCGTCATTTGAGTGCGAATCATGAGATGGAACCATCCTTCACTACGGCTGCCCTCCTTTAAGGCTTCTTCGCATAAATAAAGGCACTCCTTGTACTCGCCGGTGACATAACTTTCACGGGCATCCTCCAGATTGGCTCCTGATGTAGAAAAAACCGCCGATAATAAAATTATTCCAGCGACGACCCCAGATAGGATGATCTTGTCAGCACTGTTGAAATTATCTTTTAAGTGCATTGAATCGAATTACTCCAATTGCTTGAGGTTTACAAGGTTTTAGATCCATTCCAGCCGGAATTATTCAGTAGATTTTCAGATTGTGAATGTCCTTGGCTGATGGACATTCCCTTAGAGACGACTCTGCCTATAGAAGTGTTACACTCAATCTATTCGGAGTCTGCTTTTTTGTTCCCTGTCGGAACTGTACTTATTTTTTTGGATCTTTCGTTGGATTTCCTCTTTGAGTTTGTCGATGATGGAAGCTTTATCGGTGGTTTCAAGAATTCGAGCCACAACGGCCTTGGGACCTTCTTCGCTCCATGAGGCACCTTGTTCAAAGTAGGACTTTGCCGCTTGTCCTACGATGTACGCTGTATAACCGGCGATCGCTCCCTGAGGTAAAGCGGTTAAAAGAGTTCCCATACCCAATGTTAATCCTTTCAAAGCCGGAAATGCAATTCGTGAAATCACATCGGCCGCCGCCACCCAACCCGCTGACTGAAGTATGGTTTTTATGATCGTTCGGGCATTCTGCCTAGTGATTTCACATCCATAGATGGCACCAAGGTTTAAGATCAGTCCGACATCCACAAACGAACCACCTACCACATCCGCTATGGGTATCGGATTCAAGGCAACACCTACGGATTTTCCAACGGCATAAGACCAAACCACTTTCTGAGACTGATCTTCTCGATAGCGAATACGCAATGCGTGGATACGATCGCTTTTGTCGGATGCAAACAAAGCGGCATTAAGGGCGATCAAAGATTTTCCATCTTGATGAAGGATTTCCAGAATTCTGATTTTCAACTCCTCGACGTTCGGATCCGGCTTTCTCATGCGAGATCGTGTTGATCCATCAGGGCCTTCGATCAGGTATTCCCTTTCCATCGGATCTGCCGAAGCGGAGAGTATATTCTCCGGAGGAATGAGCCCTTCAAATCGATCCGTCTTTAGCAATTGCAACAGTTCCTGCTGCTGGGCAGTTGAATACTTGTCCATTTGGTTGACGATGACCAAGATGGGTTTATCCAATTCTTTCAACTGCACCAAGGCTTGGTGTTCAAGATGGTTTACATCCGAATCGACAACAAAAAGGATCAAGTCTGAAAACTCGGCAGCCTCACGGGCGATCCGGGCTCGAGTGGCGCCATCAACCTCATTGATCCCGGGTGTGTCAGTTATGAAGACTCTGGACTCTTCAAAGCCGGGAACCGAATAAGCCTGATCTTTCAACACCCATTCCGAACAGCTACGGGTGGCTCCTCCTTCGATACTCACTTCCGCTACGCACCTGCCAAGGAGTGCATTGATGAGCGAGGATTTCCCCGTATTGATTTCCCCGAAAACCGACAAACAAACTGATCCTGTTTCCAGTTTTCGGGAATGTTCATTCAATTTTCTGAAATCGTCGGCAAGAGCGTCCTTCTCTCGATCGGTGCAACCCTCAAAATGAGAAAGGGCCTTTTGCATCGCTCTCAGTGCATCACCGTAATGGTCATGGTCTAATGGAGATCGGGGAGCATTCATGAATGCGGGTCACTAGGGATTCCGCTTGGATAAAGAAGCAGGAGCAATGTGTTTCAATCCAATTTTCACCAAAGAAGACAATTCTTCCGGTTTCGTCAGAACCTCCCACTGCGACTTGGCATTCCGGGTCAATTCTCCCATCGATGCATTCATTTCTTCTGCAAAATATTGAATAAAAACCCTACCGATCCATTGGGCTATAAAGGCTTGAGTCAATCCTTGAAGGATTCCTCCCGCCAAAGTTCCGGCACCGGGAATGGTTTTCAAAGTCGAACCGACTGAAGAACTGACGACAGGAGTGAGGGCCGTGACTCCCAAGGTTGCCGCCATGTTCTTCCCCAATTCTCCGATTAATTCCTCGACAGTTTTGACATCAATTCTTTGCTGATAGATAGCTGCGATTTCCATCACCATCTTGACAATAATAGCCATTCCGGCCACGAGATCCACTACCGGCAAGGGGCAAACCGCAGCGGCCACAGAGGCTTTCCAAGTATATTGATTCACACATTCCTTCGCCTTGCTTCTAAGTATAACATGGATCTCTGTTTTTACATCAGCAATCAGCACCCTTGACCTCAATAATAGATTCGCCAACAAGAGGTCCTTTCCTTCCTTGTTGATGATTCGGAGAAGGCGTCTCGCCAAGGAAGACAGATCAGCTGGTATTTCAACTTCTTCTTCCTGTTCCACATCATCCGGCAAGAGGCGGATACGTTTACGCATTGTCTTACTGGATTGAACAACCAGGATATCCTCTTTCGAAATCCATCGACTGACCTGATCGGTAATCTGGGCCACTAGCTTTTTCTGATTATTTTCATTCAACCAGTCTTTCTTATTCAGGCAAATCAGAATGCGTTTATCCATTACTCCGATCTCTCTCAGAACATCGAATTCAAATTGCTTGAGAGCCCCGTCGATAACAAAAAGGATGATGTCAGCATTGCCCACTTCTTTTCGGGCGCATAATGCGTGATCCCGGTCTCCCACTTCCCCAAGCCCCGGGGTATCGACTAGCAGAGTGTTCTTCATGTCCGGCCAGGGGACAGCCTCACGCCGCAAGGTACTTCCACCTTTCAGGTCACTGGAAAAAACATCACACCCGGCGAGGGCATTCAACAAAGAAGACTTACCACTCGAAACGGTCCCGAAAACCACTATTTCGAATTGTTCCGATTCCATCTTTTCCCGGATTTCCATTAGGTCATCCTGAAGTTCTGAGGAAGAAATCTGTTCTCCACCCTGTTCGATCAAACCTTCTGCTTCGTTGACCCTCTGATCAATCGTATCAGTTTTCTCTTTCCGACTCATCTGATCGACCGGTTTGTTCTCACTATTCTCTATGGTACGCTTCAATCGAGTATTGCGAATAATCAGAAACAGAACTCTGAGAAACACCACAACCATACAGAACCCGCCGAGTGAAATAGAGACTAGGTAGAACTTTGCAAGAGGCTGATTGAAATCGTAAAAGCCCTTGTAGTCCGAAATTACTCTCCCGGGAATCGTCACCAGAAAATACCCGATCCCCGCGAGAAGCAGATAAAGAAACCACTGTTTGATTCGCAGACTGTTCAAAATAGTGTCAGCGCTTATTTCAGGGTGAGACCAGAAGCATTCACGGTAGCAAACCCGATCGAGCCACTCATTTTTTTGACTTTCGGGCCGCTTCGAGCGCGAAT
>DUCD01000423.1:13169-14449 GCA_012959985.1 Verrucomicrobiales bacterium
CAGGTGCCTTCACCAGTTGTTTTCTTCCATGAAAGGCAAAATAGAGAATGCCAACAGCAAACCAGATGCATGCTCCAATGACGACCTTGCGATAGACAGGATCGATGATAAATAACGCGACTAATGTCACGGCGGAAACCGCTAAGGCAAACAAAGCACCGGGAATTCCCAGTGGACTACGGTAAGGTCTGAGTATTTCAGGAAATTTCAGCCTCAAAAGTATGAAGGACCCCATCTGCAGCATGTAGGCAATGACAGCCCCGAATACAGCCATGTTCAGCAGGGCGGCACCGACCGAACTTTCACTCCCGCCGTAATGAATGATTAAGGCTACAATATAGCCAAGAATAGCGCCAGAAATCAAGGCTACATGAGGCGTTTCTCTTTTTGAATGAGTTAATGATAAAAACTTTGGAAAGTAACCCGCTCTGGAAAGTGAGAAGATCTGGCGCCCGTAAGCATAAATTATAGTATGAAAACTGGCTACCAATCCGGCGACTGCTAGAAATGCCAGAAACCGTGTCCCCAGTCCTTCACCGAAAATGGTTTTGAACCCATCAAATAGAGGTTCATCTGATTTTCCGATAGCAGCTGCTCCAGGTGGAATTCCGGAATTCAACACTAGGGTCAAAAATGCGCAGACCACCAAGGTGGCCAATCCCAACAGAATTCCCTTGGGAATATCTTCCTGAGGACGGTGGGATTCTTCTGCAGCGAGTGGAAGTTGTTCGATGGCCAGATAAAACCAGATGGCAAAGGGAAGCGCTCCCAGAATTCCGGCAATCCCTTTGGGAAGAAATTTTCCATGGTCGCCTTCCGGTTCGATATCCATAGCATTCGCCACGATGTCCAAGTGTGAGAATGCTCCAATATAGAAGACAACCAGAATGGCCAGAGCAAGCAGGGTTATGATCACAGAAAACCTGAATGAAATTTCTACGCCCCAGATATTCAATCCGACGAACCCAACATAGGCTGCCAGCCACCATACCGGAGCCAATGAATCAGGAGTTCCAAAAATTGCCCCTAAGTAACTCCCGATCGCAACAACGATTACCGCGGGAGTCAAAATGTATTCCATGTTCTCTGCAAGACCCGTCACATATCCACCCCAGGGGCCCATGGAGGATCTTGCAAAAGAATAGGCTCCGCCGGTATGTGGCAAAGCGGAAGCCATCTCTGCTATCGAAAAGCATAAGCAGGTGTACATAACGGTAATGATTACCGTAGCAACCAGCAACCCGCCGAAACCACCGGCCGCCAGCCCGAAGTTCCATCCG
>DUCD01000423.1:14466-35631 GCA_012959985.1 Verrucomicrobiales bacterium
AGTCCCCGGATATAACGGCCCCCACCCCCAAAGCCCAAAGATGAAAAACCCGTGCGAATTTTCTTAGGCGCCTGTTTTCAAAATACTCGGACGATACCGGTTGGTATTCAACTGAACCCATTTTTTCTCCGCCGGAACCTGAGGTCCCTCCGGAGTTGATTTTGAAATCAGAATCCATGAGCTTTCATAGCCGGTTCGATGAGTCGGGTAAACCAGTGAGGAAAACAGCCGAGGAGAAGGATTCCGGAGGCGATTAAAACCAAGATGAACGGAGTGAACGGAGGCGTTGCGAATGAACGGGTATCCGGCATCGCTTCCATTACAAAAACTTGTTTGAGAACTTTTAGATAATAGTAAAAGGAAACCACACTGGTAATAACCGCAAGCCCCACCAACCAGAACAATCCAAAGACGCCTGATGCGGGTTCCAACGCTTCAGCAAAAAGATAGAATTTACCAAAAAAACCAGCTAGAGGCGGAATGCCTGCCAGTGAAAAAATAAAGACGCCGAAGCAAAGGCTGGTAACGGGAGAAGATTGAAACAACCCCCTGAGCGAACTCAGCCGATCATTTCCCCTTTGTGATTCCAGCAGATGAACAACAGCAAATGCGCCTATCATAGCAGCGGCATAGGTAGTAACGTAATATATCAATGCTCCGCGTGCCCCCGAATTCTGAGAGATAATCCCCAGGAGCATATAGCCACTGTGGGCAATCGCTGAATACGCGAGTAACCGTCGCAATCCAACTTGGCGAATCGCTGCAAAATTCCCCAACACCATCGAGAACGCGGCCATGACGGCAAGAATGGGTGCCCAGCCCGGACGAATTAAATACCAGGCAGCAGATCCCATCATGCCGAATAATCCTACCAAGAGGAACTTGGCCGTGACCATAAATCCTGCCACCTTGGAAACTGAGGCAATGAACGCCGCAGAGGGGGCAGGAGCGCCCTCATAGGTTTCGGGTGCCCATAAATGAAAGGGAACCGCTGCAATTTTGAATCCGAATCCGGCAATGACCATAATCATACCGAGCACACCAATGGGTAAAGGCCCTTTGGCTATGAGTATCCAATAAACCTCTTTGAGATCCGTTTCTCCGGTGGTACTGTATATCAGACTCAGTCCGAAAAGCAGAACCGCTGCAGATAATCCTCCGAACAGAAAATATTTAAGCGCGGCTTCAATGGATTGGACTCTTCTCTTATCGAAGGCGGTCAGAATATACAAGCTGAGACTAGTCAATTCCATGCCTAGAAAAATCATGAGCATATTTTCTGAACTCACTAAAATTAACAACCCGATAGTCGCCAACAGAATAATGGAAAAGAATTCTCCAACGTGGGGACTCTCCAGAGATTCGATCGCCAGGAGAATAGAAATTCCGGTTAAAACCAGGATCACACTGACCAGCAACAAACTCAGAGAATCCACATTCAACATTCCCTGGCTCAGACGGATTTCCAATTGACTTCGGAAGCAGAGGAAAAAAGCTGCCAGACAACCTAAAAATGACAACCCTCCCGCAACGGTCCGTCGTCGCGCCATGGGGGCATCACTCAACCATCCCAGATCAAATAAAAGAACAAATAACACGGTTCCGGCCAGGATCAGTTCGGGCAAGAATGCTTTGAAGATATCTTGATAAAGCGGTTCCAGCATCAATGCCCTCCTCCTTCAATGAGTGCTTTCATCATCGGCGTATGAAGGCTCGGATAGATGAGATCCAGTAAAATGCGAGGATACAATCCAACCACCAACGAAACACTGATCAATAGGCAGGCTCCCAACTTTTCAGGAAGACTGATGACGGAAGATCCCGGCATTTCCATCACATGGTCCGGAGAAGGTTCGGTAAAGAAAACGGTTTGCATGGTTCGAAGGTTGTAGGCAACACCGATAAGAATGCCGATTGCGGCCACGATTGCCATCCAGGGAAAAGCAGACCAAACTCCGATAAGTATCTGCAACTCAGCCACAAAGCCGCTGAATCCAGGAAGCCCCATTGAGGCAAAGCCTGTCAGGGTGAAAATCACAGCGACAAAGGGAATCTTTCTGGAAAGCATCATTCGGGACAAATGATCAAGTTCACGTGTACCTGTCCTCTCATAAACCATTGTGCCGGCAACGGCAAAAAGCAATCCGGACAAGATACCGTGCGAGAACATCTGCAGCACGGCGCCACTGACTCCGATCTCGTGCAAGGTCAGCATTCCCAGCAATACAAACCCCATGTGGTTCACGCTGGAATACCCAATGACAAATTTGAAATCCTTTTGCACCAAGGCATTGCAGGCTCCATAAACAATCCCGATCAAAGCCATTACCGACAGAGGTCCCCTCCAGTAATCCAATCCCAGCGGAAAGAAAGTCATGGCAACTCTGAGCGCTCCATACGCGCCGATTTTCATAATGACACCGGCCAGCAACATCGATGCACCCGTTGGGGCAGCAACGTGCCCGGTGGGTGCCCATGAATGAAATGGCCATAAACCGGCAAGCACCGCAAATCCCACAAACAAAATGGGAAACATAATCATTTGGAAAAGTAGCGGATACTCGAATTTTGCCAGAACTTCCAGGTTAAAGGTTTGGCCACCGGATGCGGCATACGCCGCTACAATGCCGAAGAAAATCATCCCACCGCCGATCATCGAATACAGCACCAACTTCATGGCGCCGTATTCCTTCCGTGTCGATCCCCAGATGGCGATCAGGAAGTACTTGGGAATAATGGCAATTTCATAAAAAACCAGTAAAAGAAACGCATCGAAACTCAAAAAGACGCCATAAACTGCCCCAATCAATATCAGAAACAGACTGAAAAATTCTTTTTCACGATGACGAATATTCCAGGAAAACAGTATTCCGGAGACGGCTATGATACCGTTCAACAACACCAAAACCAAACTGATGCCGTCATACTGAAGCAGATACTCGATTCCAAGGTCGGGTATCCAGTCCTTGCGGACGATAATCTGCATCGGTTCCTGGAAAGCGATTGCATGATAAAGAATCGCTTCAATTACTGAAATCAACAACCCGGCTAAGGCAGTCGCTAAAGCGGTAAATCGAACCGCACGAACCGAAATCGGCAACAGAAGCAAGGCAACGGCACCGATAAAAGTAAGATAGATTGTCCAGGCTAGCATGATACGGATTCAGGGCGCCAGATGGGCAATGATTTCAATGGCTTTGGGATTGATCAAACGTATCAGAATATCAGGAAAAACACCTAGAATGACAATCAATGCCATCAAGGGAACAGCTGTCAGGATTTCTTTCGAGTTCAAATCAGCGAAATGATTGGATTCGGCTGGGCATGGCCCGCAAAATGTAATCTGGAAAAACCGCAGCAAAAAAACGGCTGTGACAAGTAATCCGGGAATCGAGAGAAGTGCAGCAGTAGGTGCCAGGGAAAAGGCTCCTTTGAAAATCAGAAACTCTCCGACAAAACTGCTCAATCCAGGAAGACCAAGGGAAGCAAACGCCGCCACTCCGCACAGGCCACAGAATACAGGGGCCTTGGATCTCAACCCACTGAACCCTCCCAGTTTACGCCCTGCTCCTTTCCGACTCTCGAGAATCCATACCATGAAGAATAGCGCAGAAGCCGTTATCCCATGACTGAAGCATTGAAGAACGACTCCGTTCAGTGCCGAGGCTTTTTCCGTAATCCAGTGGACTTCTGTTCCCACAACGGTCACGGAGGCAAAGATTCCCAGAGCACAGTATCCCAGATGATTGATCGAGGAGTAGGCGAGCATCTTTTTTAAATCCGTTTGCTGCAGGGCAGCGAAAGCGCCGTAGACAATCGTTAGAACGGCAAGACCAAGGAGGACATCCTGAAGGATTCTGATTTGACCTGGAAAAATCGGAAGCAACAAGCGAATCATCCCATAAACTCCCATTTTGGACATAACTCCTGTCAGGACTATGGTCACGGGCGTAGGAGCCTGAGTGTAGGTATCGGGAAGCCAGCTATGGAAAGGAACCAATGGAATCTTTACGGCAACTCCCAGGAAGACACCTGAAAAAACCAACACGGAAAGCTTGTTGGCTGACAAGCCCGCAATTTCCACATGTTGCGAAATGGCTTCAGTCAGGAGTCCCTGTCTTCCGAATTCTGCTAATTCATTAAACTCAAAGGTTCCCAGAGCAAAATATAATGCTAGAAATGAAACAAGCATCGCAATGCTTCCTACCATGGTGAATACAAAAAACGTACCCGCCGTAGCGGCCCTCTGCCTCCCCCCCCAGAGTCTCACCAGGAAAAAAGCGGGAATCAACGATGCTTCCCAGAATAGGAACCAATGGAAAAAATTCAGTGCCGTAAAGGTTCCGGTCAATCCACACTGCAACAACAGTAAGAGACTGAAATACAGATTGGGGTTCGAATCGGGTGACTTTGACAGAGCAATACTGAATGGAATGATCAAAGCAGTCAGCAGAAGAAACACAATGCTGATTCCATCCACCCCCAGATGATAATAAACTACGGGATTCTTGAGCCAAAGGTATTCCTCCTCAAACTGGAACCCCTCCTTACCTGGCTCAAAGCCGTAGCAGATCAATAAAGCACCGAAGGTGGCGACCAAGCTGAAACCGAGCGACCAGCGCTTGGAATAATGCCGACATCCGGGATTCAATACCATCACCATCACTGCCCCAAACAAAGGGACTGCTGTGAGAATACTTAGAGCCAATTGAGAAATGTCGGTCATATCATTCCTCCCAGTACGTAGATCACCATCAAAAAGGCGATAGCGAGTCCCCCGACACGGAGATAATTCTGGATTTGCCCATTTTGAAGTACCGATAAGCGCCCGGCGACTCTTCTCGACCGGTCGCAAATATAATCAAATCCCGGATTGATCAACCAATCATCCACCCATCGGCAACACCAGGATATCATCAATGTTACAGCCGACACAATCGAGGTGAGACTGTGATTCCATTTTTCTTCAACCGTTCTGCAGAACTGTCCAATTTCAAAAAACGGTTTGACGAATATCTTCTGATAAAGCTCATCCACATGACACTGGCGATTCAGAAAACCAAAAAGCCAAGGTTGATAGCTACTCAGGCGATCCGGGTGGTTTTCACCAAGCGATTGTGCGCTGCCGTAGATTTTCCAAGCAAGAAAATAGCCACCGAATACCAAGGCAGTAGAACCCACCATCAAAGCGAGATGACTCAAGTGGAACAATTCACCGATTCGAAAGGGAACAGGATGCCCCGTAATAAACCCCTCAAACCAAGGCCAGATGGGAGTGCCGATCACACTCAATCCAACCGCAAACGC
Source organism: Verrucomicrobiales bacterium (assembly GCA_012959985.1). Lineage (GTDB taxonomy): Bacteria > Verrucomicrobiota > Verrucomicrobiia > Limisphaerales > DUCD01 > DUCD01. Next base: position 19,774 of record DUCD01000423.1, read on the forward strand.
TGCTAAAACAGCCATGGGTATGACCATGGAACCAGGGCTTTCATGGATACTGCCCGAACCCGATTGCTGACGGTTCTTACCATGAAATACATAAATCATCTGTCTCGACATATAAAACGCTGTCAAAAACGCACCGCAGAGTCCAAGCAGAAACGGGATTTTCGATGCGGGCCAATGTAAAGCCGTCGTAAGGATTTCTTCCTTACTCCAGAAACCGGAAAACAAAAAAGGAAACCCAGTCAATGCCAGCATACCAATGGCATAAACCTGGAAGGTTTTTGGCATCAATGTTCGAAGCCCTCCCATTTTACGAATATCCTGTTCATCATGACTCCCATGAATGACAGATCCGGCGCCAAGAAACAGCAAAGCTTTGAAGAAGGCATGTGTAATTAAATGAAACATTCCTGCGGCAACCCCTCCCACTCCAAGTGCCATCATCATGTATCCCAACTGCGAAACCGTGGAATAAGCCAGAATTCGTTTAATATCTGTCTGAGCAACCGCCACACAAGCGGCATAAAAAGCGGTGATGGCACCGACCCATGTAACGACAGATAATGACGGAGAAACTCCTGACACAAATGTCGGATCCAAGTCGAAAAGAGGGAACAATCTGGCTACCAGAAAAACACCGGCTGCCACCATTGTTGCGGCATGAATCAGGGCGCTGACCGGAGTCGGGCCTTCCATGGCATCGGGAAGCCATACATGGAACGGGACTTGACCGGATTTACTCATGGCTCCAAAAAACACCAAAAGGCTGATCAGTCCTGCGATCGTCAATCCCCCGATAGCAGCCGGACCCAGTAGATCCAACAAGGCTTGAGTCTCCAAACATCCTTTACCCTCATCATAAAACAGGAAGTTCCCAGCAGAAGAAGTCAGAAGAATCATACCTATCAAGAGGCCGAAATCTCCGATTCGAGTTACCAGAAACGCTTTCTGTGACGCAGCGACCGCAGAAGGTTTGTGATACCAGAACCCGATCAATAGAAAGGAAGACAAGCCGACCAATTCCCAGAAAATGAAAAAGAGAAGAAAGCTATTAGAAATCACTACTCCCAGCATCGACCCAGTAAACAGTGACAAAAAAGCAAAGAACCGGGTAAACCGAGGATCCTGCTTCATATATTCACCGCTATAGATGAAGATCAACAGTGCCACGAAACTCACCATGGCGATCATCACGGCAGTCAACGGGTCTAAAACCCAGCCGAATTCTATCTTTTCAAATCCGATGGAGATCCAAGTGAAGTTATGAGTCTGCCTGAACACATTACCGGCGTCTGCTTCTGCCTCATCCTCGTGAATTTCGGCTGAACCATCAACATTCTGTGAAATACCTTCATGCCCCGAAACCACCGAGAAAGCCCAGAAAGAAAGCACCGCAGAGAGAGCAAGGCAGGCAACGGAAAGACCGTAAGCGGCGCTTTTTCTCTTTGAACCCATGAATGTAATCACCAGTGCCGCCCCAATGGGCAGTCCCGGGATCAACCATAGATTCTTTACGATGAAGAATGGTTCCATGCAGTATTAGTAATTTCCTAAATAACTCCCGACCTCAATCATTCTTTCATGGAATGATACTGGTCCACTTTGGTGTTCCGATAATATCGGTAGATGGCAATGATCAATGCCAAACCCACCGCCGATTCAGCCCCGGCAACCGCAATGGAAAACAGAACAAAAATCATGCCCTGTAAGGCCTCCGGATTCGGCCCATATCTCCAGGAAGCAATGAAATTCAGATTTGCGGCGTTCAGCATCATTTCTATACCGATGAGAATGATGATGGCATTACGTCTTACCAGTGCGCCCGTCAACCCAATACAGAACAACGCACAGGCCAGTAATTGATAAGTCTGGAGCGTCGTCATGATTGCTCTTTATCTCCTGACTCCCTCATGGCAATCAAAACCGCTCCGATCAATGCTGCCGTCAAAAGGAGTGCAATGGTTTCAATAGGGACGATATACTCGCTGAAAAGAAGCTCCCCCAGTTTTCTGATTCCCGAATCCAGATTCTCAACCGGCTCTTGTGCTCCCTGTGGAGTTAACCAGACGATGACCGCCATCATGACAAAAGTAATGACCGAAATGAAAACCGCAATGAAGTTTCCCGGAGCATCTCTACCCGGAGAAACCTCAATTTCATCGTTTCGTGTGAGCAATACAGTAAAGAGGATTAAAATTGTCACAGCTCCCAAATAAACGAGGATTTGTGAAAAACCAATGAATTGGGCATCCATGCCCAAATAGAGCAACGCCAGGAATGGGAAGGACGCTGCCAAACTGAAAGCGCAGTAGATAGGACGGCGAAAACTGACACTCCCTGCGGCTGCCAGGAGCAATAGAATTGCTGAATGAGCAAACCCGGGGTCATTTATTCCACAAACCGATAGACTCTTTGATGCATGGTTTTACTGGAACTTAATTTGCGTCCCAAAACTTCATAAGCAATAGCAATGATTGCAAAACAAAGCAACCATCTGAAGCCCTGCCCTCCGGGAAAAGTCCAGGAACGTGAGTAATGCCACAATACGCACACCCCTAAGTTCAAAAGACTCAAGGGCACAAGAAATTTCCAAGCCAGATTCATCAAATGGTCTACCCGGATTCGCGGTAATGTTCCCCGGATCCAGATATATAGAAAAATCAGACTGATCAGTTTGGAAAAGAACCAGATATAGGAAGGGACCCACTGAAGAAAGGGAAATGGAGCATGCCAGCCTCCTAGAAAAAGGGTCACGCCAACAGCTGAGGCCGCCAACAGAGCAATATATTCCGACATAAAGAACATCGCGAATTTGAATCCCGAATATTCCGTCAAATGCCCTGCAATGATTTCGGATTCCCCTTCCGGTATATCAAACGGACATCGATTGGATTCCGCCATCGCTGCAATCAGGAACAGGATGCTTCCAGCAATCCCCCACGGAGTCAGGATGAACCAGCGGGGCAATAAATCAAAGTGATACCCCGCTTGGGCATTTACAATATCGGGCAAAGAAAGAGAACCCGCCATCATGATGACCGGGATGGTGGACAACACCAAGGGAATGTCGTAACTGATCATCTGAGCAATCGCCCGCATGGCGCCGAGGAGAGAATACTTATTCCGGCTGGACCAACCGGCCATAAATACGGCAATTTCATTGAAGGCTCCCAATGCGAAAAAGAATACCAACCCGGCATCCAATTCAATGGGGGTCATATTCCGACCATAGGGTATGACTGAAAGCGCCAGAAATGCCGGAAACATGAGTAATACCGGTGCCATGAAATGGGCCCATTTGATCGCGGCATATGGAACAATATTTTCTTTGATCAGCATTTTGATGCCGTCGGCGATCGGTTGAAATAAACCGCAGGGTCCCACGCGGTTCGGTCCGTAGCGATTTTGAATTCGCCCGAGAATCTTTCTTTCCATCAAGGTTATCAGCGCAAAAAGCAAGGGGAACACCGCCATGATTCCGACGATGGAAAGGCCGATTGAAATGACCGGTTGAATGCCTTCGGGCACCCGTTCCAGGATACCGGCCTTTAAAATGACAAACACCTGATCCGGATGTGCTGCGGCATTACGAATCGTCTCGGTCAAGTTCATGATGCTTCAGTCTCTACAGAAGACTTCAGTTTTTCCTTCTTTTAAGCTGCGGCCTTTTCTGCCGCCTGTTTCTTTGCCTCGGCTTTGGCTTCAGCTTGCTTTCGCTGTTCTTTCAGACGTCCATCAACTTCGCCGGCTTCCGTGGGGTGAATCTGATGATAATATTCGTTGGACTTGGAAAGGCGTACTCGATCAAATAGTAAGTCTTCGAAACGATCCTCACGGCTTAAGGCAAACTCCTGATCCATTTTAATTGCGTCAAACGGGCAGACCTCGACGCAGATCTGACAACTCATACAGACGGAGACATCAATATCGAAAACCTCCGGGTACTTGACGGCTTTTCCTTTTTCATTTCTTTTCTGAACAATATAGATGCATTGAGGCGGGCATTCTTTTTCACAAATCTTACAGGACACACAACGCAGGTTGGCCTCTGGATCCTTGTCAAAAACCAGAAAAGGAAAATTGCGGTTATTCTCCTTTGGAGCAATCTTTTCCTCCGGATATTGAACCGTTGTCAGGCGCTCCTTCTGGTAGAAACTACCGATTAAATTTCTGGCGGTTTCCCGTAATCCTTTAAGTATTCCTAATCCAACCATTCTGTTTCAACGATCTATTTCACCCAAGACGATGTCCACACTTCCCAGTATGACAATGATGTCAGCGATTTTACTACCAATACAGAGATCTTCAAGAACCGTCAGGTTCATTAGGCAGGGAGAACGCACCCGATAGCGATACGGTGAAACTCCCCCATCACTGATCAGATAAAAACCCAATTCCCCTTTGGGAGATTCAATTCTCCCGTAAGCTTCGCCAGGCTTCGGTTTGAAGTTCCGGATTTTGGACTTAGCGTCCATGATCGGCCCTTCGGGTATATCCTTTAATGCCTGCTTGAGAATCTTCAAGGATTCGCGCGCTTCCAATATCCGCAACATGAAACGGTCATAACAATCCCCCACCGGCCCCAGGGGAACTTTAAATGAGAAGCGATCATAAATTCCATATCGATCGACTTTACGCAAATCGTAGTTGACGCCCGATGCGCGAAGCATTGGACCGGTCACTCCGGCATTGATCGCTTTTTGGGAAGACAGGATTCCCACATCCCGGCTCCTTGCAATCAGAATCTCATTTTCGGTTAACAGAGTTTCAAACTCGTCAAGGAAACGCGGGCACTCGTCGACTACTTTTTTCGCTTCGGCAAGCCACTCAGGGCTGAGATCAACACGACACCCCCCGAAGCGCATATAATTGCACATCATCCGGGACCCACTTAGGGACTCAAAAAGATCCAGAATCTTCTCGCGTTCGCGAAAGGCGTACATCAAGGGGGTACCGGAAGCCCCCATATCCTGAACAAAAAAACCTACAAGGCAGATATGATTGACTACCCGAGTTAATTCACCGGTGATGACACGGATGTATTCTGCACGTTCCGGTGGCTCTAACCCGGTCAGTTTTTCGACACTCAAGGCATAGCCCCAATTATTTGTCATCGAACAAAAATAATCCAGGCGATCTGTATAGGGCATCGTGCCAAGATAACTTATCTGTTCCGCAATCTTTTCATGATTTCGGTGAAGATAGCCGAATACCGGCTTGAGTTTAACGATTGTTTCGCCATCCAGAACCACGTCCATTCTGAAAACTCCATGGGTGGAAGGGTGCTGGGGGCCCATTGAGACTTCGAGGACTTCTCCGGCATCCCCTTCCATTACTCGAATTGATTCAGGCAGGCCAGTCAGGGGAATCGATCCCGGTTCTGTATTGTTCAGAAGATTATTGCCCATCAATTGATCCAGTTGAGTATCATCGGAGTTATTTACCCGGATCATTTCCCTCGTAGTGCCGTTGGGTCCTGACTAATACTTTTTTGTGGGGTGTTGGCTCGTATTCGTAGTCATCTGGATCTTCATAGTCCTTCCTCATTGGATAATCTTCAAATTCATCCCACATAAAGATTCTTCTTAAATCCGGATGTCCCTCAAACCGGATTCCGTACAGATCGAAAACTTCCCGTTCCTGAAAATCGGCTGATTGAAATATCGGTGTAATGGAAGGCAAGGTCACCTTCTCTTCCCGGTCACCGGTTCTCATCCTCAAGGTCCATGGCCCCGATTTATGCTGAACAGAATAGAAATGATAGATGACCTCCAAATATCCCCCGACGTTATTTTCAATGGTTTGGGCTACCTCCTTTTCTTTTCCATCGACCATTTCCTTAACCTTGACCTTTTCTTTAACAATTTTTTCCGGCCAGTCCACACCAGTTACATTAGAAAGGTAATCGATCCCGATTTCATCGTCATCTCTCATCAGCTCAACCAATGCCAGGAACGATGAGGGATCAACAAGAATAGACCTTTCCCCGCAGGGGCTCGGATTGTCAATCAACTCCAATCCGGCCTTTTCCAAACTGTGTCCGGCGGTCTTAATGATTTCTTCAAGAGACTTCATTGAATCTAGAAAACGAGCATTAACTGCGCACGATTACAGGAGGAACCCATTCTTGAGTATTTTTGGTAGGTGTTAAATCATGGGCACCGTATTGAGGCACTTCAAATTCACTCGGCATATCTGATCTGGTATGAGGGGCACGGTTTTCTCCCTGCAACTTCTGTCGGCCGATTTTTTCCTGCAATGTCATGAATGCGTGAATCAGCGCTTCGGGTCGGGGGGGACACCCGGGAATATGTACATCCACCGGAATGAATCGATCGATGCCTTTAAGGACATTGTAACCCTGTTTAAAGGGTCCACCGGAAATGGCACAGGCTCCCATGGCAATAACGTATTTAGGTTCGGGCATCTGATTGTATAGCCGAACGACCTGAGGGGCCATTTTCTTGGTCACCGTGCCTGCAACAATCATGAGATCTGCCTGCCGAGGCGAAGGACGAAAAACCTCAGCCCCGAATCGAGCCAAATCATAGCGCGCCATCGACACAGCAATCATTTCAATCGCACAGCAGGCCAATCCGAATCCGAGCGGCCATATTGAATTTTTACGGCCCCAGTTATAGATCTCCTCGAATGTGGTCGTAACGATCCCCTGCTTACTCAGTTCACTTTTTAATCCATCGTCCAGCATTAGGTTCTTTGTTCAAAATATTGTTGAGTGGAACATCGATTAAGTTGGAATTTCCAAAGCTCAAGTCCACTTAAATACACCTTTTCTCCAAGCCCAGACCAGTCCCTCCAAAAGAAGAAGAACGAAAACCAACATGGCAATGACAGCGCCGACCGGCAGTTCGAGAAAACTCACCGCAAAGGGAAAAAGAAAAATTGTCTCTACATCGAACACCAGAAAAACAATTCCATATAGGTAGTATCCCGATTTGAACTGAATCCAGGAATCGCCCTTGGCCTGAAGACCGCACTCATAGGTGCTGTTTTTTATCGGACCGGGTTTTTGGGGGGAATATTTTTCAGCCCAGAGATAGGAAAGAAATAAGGGTGCCAATGAGAAAACCAGAATGACTCCGACAAAAACAAGCAGAAATGCGTAAGGATGGTAATCTCCTGTCACAGAAGTAAAATCAATTATTTTCCGGGCATTGTCGATGTAATCCTACGGAATGGGCTATATCATCGAATTCTTCTCCACTGACTGTCTCCAGTTGTTTACCGATGGATTTGAGTTTTTCATTGATCTTGATCGCCTTTTCGGTCATTTCAGCATGCGTTTCTTCGCTACCTCCCACCAAAGCAAAATTCTCCCCGGTAGTGATCCGCTTATGACCATCAGAATCCATCCCGATTCCAAGCATCACGGATTTTTGTTTTCCCTTCGGTGTACCCGAATTACTCGACATAGGCATAAACTAAAAAAAACGGAGCATAAGTCAAATGATAATTTTCGACAATCAGAGCAAATAGCGTGATTAAACCTCACTCCGGCACCGTCAAGGATTCTCCGTTGTCATGACAAGACAGGCCTAATATAAACGGCACTGCCTTTTCCGCCCAAATCTCGGGCTGGGAATAGGATGCAGAAGAGGAACCGAAACAACTTCTCAACATTCGAGTATCGATAATACCCGGATTAAGGGGAACACAAGCCATTCCCTCAGGTAACTCTTCAGCTAAAGCTTTTGACAAACCTTCAATCGCCCATTTTGTGGCACAATAGGGAGCTACTTCCGGAGAGACTGATCGGCCCCAACCTGAACTGAAGTTGACGATGATCCCCTGTCCGTTTTCGATCATGGCAGGTACAAAATGACGTATGATTCCCGCCACCCCTTTGATATTGATATCGATGACTTGTGAAAATTCGGATTCCGTCAATTCCCATAGAAAAGCATTTCGATTGATGACCGCCGCATTATTAATCAGGAGATCGGGAGCACCGAAACGGTTCAGCACATCCATGGACCACTCTTCAATCTCCTCATCCCGAGATACATCCAGACAGAAAAACTCATGAGGAGAACCACAGTGGCTGTTCAAAGCCTCAATTTCGGTGCCGGATCGGCCACAACCTATGACCCGACATCCTTCCTGAATAAACCGGTGAGTCATCGCGAGTCCCAATCCTCGAGTTACTCCGGTAATCAAGACGGTCCTTGTTCTGATATCATCAATGGATTGCATCATGCTCTGGCGAACCTGAATAATGACAGGATGGTGATGACCTTAATCGCCCGTGCTTCCAATTCAAAGGATATTGGAATAGTCTGAACAGAGAATAGAGTGAACTGGGTGACTGACTGCATCACATTGACGACCGACTTCGGAACAAAAGACTCCTATACAGCTTCCCTGAAGGGGGTCATCCTGAGTATTTGCCCCAACATTCAGATTGTGGACATCAGCCACCACATTCCGATGGGTGATATTATGGCAGCGTCCTTTCAATTGCTCTCGTGTTATCGCTATTTTCCTGCGGGGACCATCCACATCGCCGTGGTAGACCCCGGTGTTGGAGGCAAGCGTAAACCTTTGGCCATTCAGGCCGATGAGTTCATCTTCATCGGCCCGGACAATGGCCTGTTCGCCCCCTTATTGTTGCCGACTGAAAAAGTTTCCATTCGGGAGTTGAATGAGACGAAATTGTTTCAAAGCCCCGTAAGTCCAACTTTTCATGGAAGGGATATTTTTGCCCCAAGTGCAGCCCACCTTGCCAAGGGATATCCCTTCACTGAGGTGGGGCCTGAACTTGATGCTCTCAATCTCGGCACCTGGCCCTCTCCGGAATTCAGTTCCGATGAAATACACGGAATAATCGTGCATATTGATCATTTCGGCAACGCTATCACCAACATTCATCAAAATGCACTTGGAGATACAGTGCCGGGAGAGAATCTGGAACTGAGATTCTCCGGTTGGGAAGGAGTCCCTGTGAATTCCTATTATGAAGAAGTGCAACAGGGTAGCGCCATGGCTCTGGTCGGTTCCAGTGGTTTCTATGAACTGGCAGTAAATGGAGATTCAGCCGAGAAGTGTCTTGGATTGTCTGTTGGCATGGAAATCCGACTGGGGGCCCACGCTCGCTGAATTCAGCAGTCCCATGAATACTCGGAATAAAACCTCTCGAAAAAAGCCTGATACGTCTGGATCTCCAGACGGTGTGCTGTATGTAGTATCCACACCGATCGGAAATCTTGAAGACATTACACTTCGAGCTTTGCGTATTCTAAAGGAATCCGACTATGTAGCCGCAGAGGATACCCGCCGAACGGGAATGTTATTAAAGCATTTCGGAATCTCCAAACCGCTGCTCAGTTGTTACCGATTCAATGAGGCTAAACGCAGCACCCACTTGATTGACCTTTTGGGGCAAGGAAAGAGCATCGCTCTGGTAAGCGATGCGGGCACTCCGGCAATCAGCGATCCGGGGGCCCGTGTTGTGCAATGCACGCTGAACGCGGGATATCGAGTCGAGTGTATTCCCGGTCCATGTGCCCTGATCGCCGCACTGACCACAGCCGGATTGCCCACCGATGAGTTTCATTTCATAGGATTCCTTCCCAATCGCTCTGCTCCCAGGAAAAGAAAACTGGTTTCATTACTCGACATACCGGGCACGCTGGTCTGTTACGAATCACGTTACCGGATAGAAAAGTTACTCGACGAACTGATTGAAATCATGCCGAACCACCGAGTAGCCATCGGGAGAGAAATCACCAAAATGCACGAACAATTCATCCGGGGAAGCGCAATGGAAGTGAAGGAACAACTTTCTTCCGGAAGCAGCAAGGGAGAATTTGTAGTGGTGGTCGCTCCTCCGTCTAAGCAAAAAAATGCCACAGATCCCAATCAGGATTGAGGCTTGATGAGCCTCTCATACGACAGACCACAGGCTATTTTCCGTTATTCAGGTCAAGCACCGTTTGATTGTGCTTTCTCGCCTCAGCAAAAACCATCAGACCCGCCGCCGTTTTATGCAGACTGATGACTTGCACCTCTGCCATTTTCCCAATCATTTCAGCGGCTCGGTTGACCACCACCATAGACCCGTCCTGCAAGTACCCGATTCCCTGATTTTGGTCTTTCCCTTGTTTGACAATTTGAACTTCGAGTATTTCTCCCGGAAGGATGACGGGCTTCAGAGCGTTGGCCAATTCATTTAGATGGACGTAGGAAACGCCCTGAACTTCAGCGATTTTGCTGAGATTGTAATCGTTAGTGTAGATTTTCCCCCCGATTGTCCGCGCCAGATGAATTAACTGCATATCGTCATCTGCCTCATTCAGAGCTTCATTGCTTTCGTGGATCTTCACCTCAACTATGGGATTCTTCTGAAGATCGCTCAACAATTCCAGTCCATGTCTGCCTCTGGTTTGTCGCGAAGTATCCTCAGAATCCGCCACTTTGTGAACGGCATTGAGAACAAAGCGCGGGATCACAATGATTCCCTCCATGAAACGACTCTCGATCAGCTCACGGATTCTACCATCGATAATGATGCTGGTATCCAGAATAAACATATTCTCAGGCTGGTTCTTGGCAACGAGGCGAACATAAGGAATGATCAAGGCGAAATCCTCCTTATTACTTCTCATCGCCAGTGTCATACCAATATAACCAAACGCTAAAAACAGGCTGAGCCGAATCGCCCAAACCACTTCTGGTTTCACATAATGAAACAACTGGGACTGATCAACCATCCAAGCGACTAACAATCCCAGCATCAAGCCGAAAGTGGCTGCTGAAAACGCACGTAATGAAAATCCCTTTAACATTTCATCGACAGCGATAAGCAACCACCCAAAACCGAATCCGACAACAAGTCCGTAAACACCACCGACAATTTGACCTTCCTCAAAAAGGGCTGGTTGCTGGCTGATGGCATATCCCGCTGTTGTACTCAGCAAGAGAAAAAAGGATCGTGTTACCCAAATCGACATACTGTTATTTTAAATTGCTCTGACCCGAAATATCGCGTTTCCCGCGCTTGTTGAAGCGAAAGAAACCCTTTTTCTCCGGCTTCGGTTTATAAAGGAGCCCGTATTTGTTTAAATTACTACTCAGGACCAACAAATTACTAGAAAGCATCGAAAATTCAAATTTCATTTTTTCGTCGGAAAACAAACTACCAACCAAGCCCTGCCCTTGTGCCGGATCCCCCAACAGTCGATCCACTTTCTCCGATGAGGATCTCAAACTTCGGAGGGACAAGGCAATTTCATTCCGATTAGTTTCCACTATTTGTCCAATATCCCCTGTGAGACGATTTAGATCCAGGGACAATTGTTCAAAGTTGGCCAGAGATCGATTGACTGAGGGAGCATTGGTTTGGATCAAATCATCCAGACGATTGATTGTCGTCAGCATCCTATCGGATATTTTCACAGAATTCTCAATCATTCTCGACAGATTCGTCAACGTGGACTCAGTAACCAGGATTCGATCCACGCGATCGATTACAGAACGGATGGAATGGACTGTATCGCCGACCTTTGCGATCAATTCGGCAGAACGGAATTGTCCAGCCAGATCGGCAGCAATTCTGGCAGCATTCTGAAGATTGAAAGGTTCCTGGGCTGTGACTTCGGCACCCGTCTCTAAAAAGGATTCGGAGCTTTCACCTGTGAGGATGGATACAAACTGGTCGCCCAGAAAACCGGCCTGTTCTATGGAGAATATCGCATCGTCGGAGATGGAATAGCGCTCCAGAATCTTCAATTCAACTCGGACCGTTTTGCCATCCGATTCCAGATCTGCACCGATAACAGTCCCGATCTGAACCCCCGCCATCAGGACCTGAGCTTTTGATTTCAGGCCACCGACATTCTGGGTTTTGAGAAAAATGTCGTAGGAGGAAACAAACCAGTTTGAACCTTTGCTGAACTGAACCAACAAGATGGTCAGCAGCACCAAGCTGATAAGGAAGAACAAACCGACCTTCCACTCACGACCGGAATCATTAATTTTTAAACGTGGCATCTTTGGGATCTGAAATTCCATTTACAAAACGATGCACGACAGGATCTGTGGATTTAAAGAGTTTGTCAGCATCACCCTGTATGTAAATTATTCCATTATGAAGCATAAGAATTTTTTGACCAACCCGGCCTGCAGTGCGCATATCGTGGGTGACGGCCACCGAAGTGATTTCCAATTGCCTGCTTACCTTTTGGATCAGCTTGTCGATACTGTCTGCAACAACCGGGTCCAGTCCAGTTGTCGGTTCATCATAAAGAATGATTTCCGGTTCATACACCAAAGCACGAGCTAACCCGACCCTTTTACGCATTCCACCGGAAAGCTCTGCGGGCTTTTTATCCCGTGTTCCGTGCAACTCCACCATTTCCAGCGCTTGATCCACTTTCCTGGAAATCGCCCCGGGCGTCAATGTCTTCTCCCGTGAAAGAACAAATCCAATATTTTCCGCCACGGTCAACGAATCAAACAATGCAGCTCCCTGAAAGACCATTCCAAATTTCCGTCGTATTGTCATCAACTCCCTTTCCGACAAATCATTGATGATCTTACCACCGATGCGCACTTCGCCACGATCCGGCCGAATCAGCCCTATGATCAATTTCAACAAAACACTTTTACCGCAACCACTTCGCCCGATGATGGCGGCAGAGTCTCCTCGATCGATATGAAACTCCACCCCCTTCAGCACGGAATGTGAATCAAAACTTTTATGGAGTCCTTCAATGACGATCATCTCAGAGATGTGTCAAAGACCCGAGTTAATGTCAGGGTCAGGAAAAAATTAATAATCAGTAAAGAAATCGAGCTGTAAACCACAGCCTCAGTGGTTGCTCGCCCCACTCCTTCGGCTCCCTGATCACAGGAAAGCCCCTTGTAACAACTTACCGTCGCGATAATCCCTCCAAAAATGAATGCCTTGATTAACCCTATAAATACATCTGTCGGCAGAGTGTAGACCAGAAGATTATGGTAATAATAAGCAGAATCAATTCCAAGCAATAAGGTGCCGACCAAATAGCTTGCCCCGATTCCGACAAAGATGGAGATAATGGTAAGCAGCGGGAGAGATGTTATGGTTGCAAGAAATCGGGGAACGACCAGATAATCAACTGGGTGAGCGGCGAGAGTTCTAAGAGCATCAATCTGCTCCGTTACTTTCATGGTGCCTAATTCGGCGGCCATGGCAGCTCCCACCCTTCCGGCCACCATTAAGGCGGTAATGACAGGCCCTAATTCGCTGCACATGGCAACACTGACCACCGCCCCGGTTGCCGTATCCATATTGACCTTATGAAACTGAACGTAGGTCTGTGCGCAAAGAACCATTCCTGTGAATGCCCCCGTAACCAGAACGACTGCCTGAGATTTAACCCCGATGAAATGTAACTGATAAAGGTAGTGACGAAATGAAGGTCGAATCGTAAAGAGCGAATGTAATGTTTCAAACGTCAATAATGCGAACTTCCCCAGATCGGTCAACGGAGCATGAATAAATTTTTGGAAAGCTGTCGCCATTTAAAAAGTGGAGAACCGGTCGCTTTGATCACCTGCGACAACACCTGAACAGCCCAAGGATGCCAAGATCAAAGCCGTCCAAAAAAACAGAGCGGTAACTTAAGAAATCGGGCAGGCGGGCTAATCAAGACCTGCCCATTAACCGGCTTTCAATTCGATAAGGCTTCTTCGGTTTCTGTCGTCGCTTTTTGGTGAAAAACCAAATGGTCTACTTCCAGAGTGACGTAAACCGTTTCCTTCTTGTGGAGTTTGTCCCCTAGAATCTCCTCAGCCAGAGGATCTTCCAGGTATCTCTCAACAGCACGTCTCATCGGGCGAGCCCCATACTGCGGATCATAACCCTTTTCAGCCAGAAACGATTCCGCCTCCTTATCGAGGACGAGTCCGATGCCACGTTCCTTCAATCGAGCAAACAGCTTCTGAACTTCCAAATGCAATATCTTCACGAGATCTTCCTTGGTAAGCGAGCGAAAGACGATCAGATCATCCAGTCGATTCAGGAATTCCGGGCGAAAGACCTTCCGTGACTCATCCAATATGACTTCCTTCATCCTTTCGTAACCAGCCCCTTGGTCCGAATTGACAAATCCCAGATTGGCTTTATTGGCAACTTTATCCGCACCCACATTGGAAGTCAGTAACACGATTGTATTTCTGAAATCCACAACTCTGCCGACATTATCCGTCAACTTGCCCTCCTCCAGAATCTGCAGCAGCATGTTCATGACATCAGGATGGGCTTTTTCAACCTCGTCGAACAATACGACCGAATAAGGTTTCCTTCGAACTTGTTCGGATAACTGTCCACCTTCTTCATATCCGACATAGCCCGGAGGAGATCCGACGAGACGAGAGACTGTGAATTTCTCCATGTATTCGCTCATGTCGAGCTGTATAAGGGATTTGGAATCTCCGAACATGGTTTCGGCCAGTGTTTTAGCCAACAGGGTCTTGCCGACACCCGTTGGACCGAGTAATCCGAACACCCCGATCGGCCGTTTGGGATCCTTTAAGTCAGCCCGGGAACGCCTCAAGGCTTTGGCCAGTGCGGATACCGCCTCCTGCTGTCCGATCACAACCTTTTCAAATTCCGATTCCAGCTCAAGAAGCTTTTGAGCTTCCCCCTGTTCCATTCTTCTCAAGGGAATTCCGGTCCATTTTGAAACAACCTGAAGAATGTCGTCCCGTTCAACAAGAACCCGTTTTTCCTCACTCTGTTCTTTCCACTCCTTGAGGATGTCCGCCAATTTCTCTTTGGCCTGTTTTTCCTTGTCCCGCATAGCGGCAGCCCCCTCAAAATCCTGTTCTTTGATAGCCACCTCCTTGTGAGTCTTGATATCTTCAATATCGACTTCCAAGTTCTTGATGTCCGGTGGCCGGGTCATCGCCTTGATCCGTGCTCGGGAACCGGCCTCATCCATCAGGTCGATTGCCTTGTCGGGAAGATAGCGGTCGGTAACATACCGGTCTGCAAACATGACCGAGGCTTCAACGGCTCCATCTGTAATTTCAGCCTTATGATGGTCCTCGTATTTCGACCGTACTCCTTTGAGAATCAAGACGGCTTCTTCTGGTGATGGAGCTTCCACCAGCACACTCTGAAATCGTCGTTCCAAGGCAGCATCCTTTTCGATATACTTTCGGTACTCATTGAGCGTAGTCGCTCCAATACATTGCATTTCCCCTCGACTAAGCGCCGGTTTGATGATGTTGGATGCATCCATGGTCCCTTCGGCTGAACCCGCTCCTACAATTGTGTGCAGCTCGTCGATGAATAGTATAACGTTTTTGGCCCGCCGGATTTCATCCATGACCGCTTTGATCCGTTCTTCAAATTGCCCCCGATACTTCGTACCGGCAACCATCAATGCCAGATCCAAGGTCACCAACTTCTTATTGCGGAGTATTTCCGGTACATTTCCCCGGACGATTTCCTGAGCGAGACCTTCAACAATTGCGGTCTTTCCTACCCCGGCTTCTCCAAGCAAAACGGGATTATTCTTGGTTCGGCGACAAAGTATCTGAATCACCCGTTCGGTTTCGTTCGCCCGTCCGATAACAGGATCCATCTCACCTTTTGAAGCGATTTCGGTCAAATCCCGCCCGAAAGCCTTAAGGGCAGGAGTCTTTACTTCACCTTTCTTATCTCCGCTGCGCTCTCCGCCTTCGCCTCCGGCGGGTTCGTTCTCAGCGTTAAAATTCGGATCCAGTTCCCGCAGAATTTCCTCGCGAGTCTGTTCAATATCTACATCCAACTGTTTCAGGACCTTTGCAGCAACACCATCCCCTTCTCTTAACAACCCCAGAAGAATATGCTCGGTCCCGACGTAGGTATGG
>DUCD01000423.1:35641-38872 GCA_012959985.1 Verrucomicrobiales bacterium
ACACCACGCGCAGGGATTCAATAGTCCGTTCGGGCAACACCCCCTCACTCTGATAAAAACACAATCCAGACAATTCATGGTTTTCACCCTTGGGGTATAGGGAATATTCCCAATCATTTTCTGATCGGGGCCGGTTCCCACTTGCTTCTCAACCTCAAGCCTTACTGTTTCCAAGTCGAGACCCAGTTTGTTCAGCACATTGACGGCAACTCCCTGCCCCAATTTTATTAGCCCTAGCAGCAAATGCTCTGTGCCTACAAAATTGTGGTTGAACCGGTCGGCCTCTTTCCGCGCCAATGCCAGAACTTGTTGTGCTCGCGGGGTAAAATTATGCATCGCTTCGTCGCTCATGTTAGTTCTCTTCCTCGTTCTCGGTTTCGTTTTCTGATTCGACTGGCTTCAATCGACTCGGATCAGGTGGTTCGATCCCTTTAAATTTATCTCTCAGTATTTCAGCACGCAGCAAATCCCGTTCCTCTGCGGAAAGTTTTTCCGTGAGATTTTTTTGAAGATGAGCCGGCTGAGTGGCCACGAACAATTCGTCAACCAGTGAACGATCAAGATTCCCGAATATTTCCAACTCCACTCCCAACCTCATAAAGGAAAGAAGATTCATCGTTTCCTTAGAGGAAATGATGTAGGAATTGGAGAGAACACCATAGGCTCTACCAATCTGGTGAAACACCATATTGGGCTTGTTTTCGAGAAGTGTTTCCCGGGCGTTTTCCTCGTGCTCAATGATCTGCTGAAGCACTTTATTAATTCGGTCAACAATTTCCTTCTCCGTCTCACCAAGAGTCATCTGGTTGGAGACTTGAAAGACATTTCCAAGCGCTTCCGAGCCTTCTCCATAAATCCCCCTGACGGCAAGCCCTAGCTTGTTAACGGCTGAAATCACCTGATTCACCTGTTCAGAAAGCACTAAACCCGGAAGATGCAGCATAGCACTGACTCGAATTCCTGTGCCCAGGTTAGTAGGACACGCCGTCAGATAACCCAATTCAGAATCAAAGCTGTATTTCAGTTTTTTCTCAAGATTGGTATCCAGCGCATCAATCTGCTTCCATGCTTCTTTCAATTGAAGCCCTGGTTTCAGGACCTGAATCCGCAAGTGATCTTCCTCGTTGATAAGAACACAGATGTTCTGTTGCTTGTTAAGGACAATTCCACTGCCTCTCCCCTTGGATGCATGTTCCTTGCTAATTAAATGCCGTTCCACCAAAACCTGCTTCTCCAGACTGTTGAGATTGTCCATGGTATCGGAAAAACCATTTTTCATGTGGCTGATCGCCTCAACAGACGGACGTATTTTCTTAAGTGAAGCAATTCTCTGGGACTTTTTGGCCCACCCGGGAAAGGGTTCACCAGCAAGATTTCGGGCCAATCTGACACGCGATGACATCACAATATTAATGTGAGGCCCGTCTTTTCGGAAATTATCACTGGGAACCGATAAGAATTCGCGGACTTGCATAATAATATAAGAAATTCTTTCTATCTTTCTTCAGTTAACTGAAACTTTTTCCAGTTTTTTCTTCAAGTCATTAATTTCATCCCGAAAAACGGCAGCCTGTTCAAATTGCTCTTCACCAACCGCTTTATCCAAGGCGACTTCGAGTTTTTCGATCTTGATCGTGAAATCCCGAGATTTTTTTAAAGTAAATGGAACTTTACCGACATGAAGAACACCCTTGTGCATGGTTTTCAACATCGTTTCCAAACCCTTCTGGAATGTCTTATAGCAATCAGGACACCCCAATCGCCCGGTTTTTTTAAAATCAGTGTGACTGAAACCGCATTGGGAACACCGGCCATCACTTTCAGGATCGCTCTTTTCAATAGCTACTGAGGCTCCCAATCCGATCACCACATCCGCCAGTGAAAATCCCGATGGATCATCAATGCCCTTATCTTTGGCACAAGCCTTACAAAGGTCGACTTTGTGCATCTTTCCTTCGACAATCTTGGTAAAATGCACCGTAGCATCTTTGCTTTGGCAAATATTGCACAACATAAAACGTTCTTATCTGTATATCGGCTCGCCTGATGATTGAGTTAAAGAATGATATTGCTGAACCAAGTCACGAGTGACTGCCCCAGGCTTTCCTGTACCTATGACCCGGCCGTCGATTTTAACAATCGGAATAAGCTCGGCACCAGTCCCCGTCAGAAAACACTCATCCGCGTTGTAAAGGTCATAGCGGGTCAGATCGGGTTCATCAGTACCAATCCCGGATTCCCGGGCCAGATCAAGCACAACACCTCTTGTTATACCATATAAGGCACCCGCCGACAAGGGAGGTGTCAAAAGATGTTTGTTTTGCAAAATAAAGACATTATCACCGGTACATTCCGCGACGAAACCGGCTGTATTAAGCATGATAGCTTCTTTGAACCCCGCGTTTATCGCTTCGATTTTGGCCAGCACGTTATTGAGATAGTTCAGAGATTTGATGGCGGGGTTGACGGCATTGACATGATTTCTGGTTGTCGGGACGGTTATGATCTCCATTCCCTCCTGATACAACTCTTCCGGGTAGAGTTGGATTGTATCGGCAATGACAATGACAGAAGGTGATTTACAGATATATGGATTCAATCCCAGGTTCCCAACGCCTCGGGTTACTATCAACCGAATATATCCATCCTGAATGTCGTTTTCACGGCAGGTGTCCACGACCGCCTGAACCAATTCTTCACGAGTCAACGGTACATCCAGAAGAATTGCTTTTGCGGAATAAAAAATCCTATCGACGTGCTCCTTTAATTTGAAAACTCGTCGATTATATGCACGAATCCCCTCAAAGACACCATCACCATAGAGAAGTCCGTGATCGAACACGGAGATTTTTGCCTCATCCTTACCGTAAAACTTGCCGTCTATATAAATTTTCATTCTAACAAACCCCCAAAAACGTATAGGAATCAATATTTGAAAAGCAATCTTTGAGTTAAAAAAAGGCAAATTGGCAGAGCCCTCTATGATGCCACAGATTCGAAATACATTTTCCAGGCCTGTTGAAATCCTGCTGATTCAGATCAGATCTTCACTTAGGAACCACTCAAAAACAACTTCAACATTTGCTGGAGGCGAATGGGGTTTCAGGCAAGGCGCGACAAAGGAGCAAAGCCAAAGCTCTGTGACTGAGGAGCAACCAAGCCTGAATCCCAATTCGCCCCCACTCGAAGGGCAATGTCACTGACTTAAGGCATTTACGGAAAACCTAATAT
>DUCD01000423.1:38930-41483 GCA_012959985.1 Verrucomicrobiales bacterium
TCCAGACACGCTGAAGCGTGAACTCCAACGCATACCCTGCTTCAGCTTAAGTCAGTGACATTGGCCTGAAGGTGCGGGGAGGGGGGGCACCATGCCGTCTGCGGCGTTACTCGTCGGCTGATTCCCCATGAGGGGATACGTCCTCCTCGTGCCTTGCATCCGACAAGAGGGCGCTCCCGCCGAATGGTGAATTTATTATTGAACGGTCCCTTAAGAACACATTCGGCCATCGACCAGCTCTAGTATTCTGGCAGCGTGACTGGCCACATTGTGGTCGTGGGAGGCGATGATCAATGTCGTTTGATTCCGACTTTGAATACTTTTGAGTAATTCGATAATCTCTATTCCGGTCTGCGAATCGAGGTTTCCGGTGGGTTCATCGGCAAGAAGGCAGGTGGGATCATTAATCAGAGCACGAGCAATAGCCACTCGCTGTTGTTCGCCACCGGAAAGCTCTGACGGACGGTGATCAATCCGACCGGCCAATCCAACCGTTTCAAGAAGCTGTACTGCTTTTTCTCTCGAGGAGTGAAAAGGAGTCCGAGCCAACCTTGCCGGAATCATTACGTTTTCCAAGGCATCCAACTCGGGTAGCAAGTGGTAGGATTGAAAAACGAACCCGATCTTGAGGTTACGGAACCCGGCAAGCTGCGCATTACTCAATTCATTGATGATGTGGTGTTCGAACTGGATATGCCCCTTGTCGGGTTGATCCAAACCTCCGAGCAAATGGAGCAGAGTGCTTTTTCCTGCTCCGGAAGCACCACAGATCGCGACGAATTCACCTTTTTCAACTTCCAGATCGATCTCTCGTAAAACTTCCAGTTTTCTTTTTCCAAGTAGATAAGATTTATCCACTTTCTGAACGAGGATCAAGCGTTCCGGATCTTTTTCGACAACTTTTTTCATGATGGCTGATTCAGAATCCATTGAGTCGATTCAGTCATGATGCAGGGCCTGAACCGGACGCAACCTGCCTGCGTTCCATGCGGGAAACACGCCGGCAAGTACACAAATGAGAAGCGCACTTCCGCAGATAAAGGCAATTTCTGAAGGAATGATCAGGGCAGGGAGTTTTGAGAAGTTGTAAATGCTTGCCGGAAACAGTTCGAATCCAGTTACTTTCCTCATAAAAAAGAGAAATTCGTTCCGATATTCCAGAGCAAGAATACCGAAGAAAAATCCGGAGATAACTCCGATGACCCCCACCACTAGGCTTTGTATCAGAAATACTAGAGTGACCTGTAAGTTTGTTGCCCCCAATGCCTTCAGGAGACCGATTTCTTTGGTTTTCTGAAAAACGAAGGTAATCAGAGAATTGGTGATCCCAAAAGCCGCGACGATCATGATGAAGAACAACAGGTATCCCATCACCTGTTTTTCAACCTGGATGGCTTCCAGAAGATCCGAATTCTCTGCTTTCCAAGTGTCAACTTTGAATTCGGGCCCCAGAGATTCTTCAAAACGGGAAGCGAACTTATCCACCTGCATCGGATCATCCAACATAACCATCAGTCCATGAACCGTGTCATCCAGTCCGTAAAGATCCTGAGCATTCCAAAGAGAGCAGGCAATGAAAGCCGCATTGTATTCATAATACCCCACGTCAAAAATTCCATTGACGACATATTCTTCAGAAATAATCGCCTCATCGGCACCTTCACGCTGATTCTGAAGAAACTGTGCTGCTTGGCGCGTTGAAAATACATTGAGTGTATCCCCGATTTTGATATTGAGTGCGAGGGCAAGCTGCACCCCTACCAGAAGCCCATTGCCACTGACATCCGGGCTTCCCCACTTCACACTCTCGGGTAGGGTGCTGATGTCCGACTCAAATTCAGGGTGAATTCCCCGCAGGATCGGGGCATCCACTCTGGGGTTGCTTCCATCCACCGGATTCGTCTCAATCAATACCTTCCCCATAACGAACGGTGAAACTCCCTTGACCCCCGCTTGCTTGGAAATCCATTGGGAAGTCTTCTCGTGATCTATCATCGGCGTCCCTCGGCTTTGCACCCGTAAATGAGCATTGAAACCGAGAAGTTTTTCCTGCAACTGTTGATCGAATCCGCTCATCACACTGATGACGATGATTAAAACGCCGACTCCTAAAGCCACGCCAATCACTGAAATCAGAGTAATCGTGGAGACAAAGGTTCGTTTCGGTCGCAGATAGCGCACAGCAAGCATTAATTCAAAAGGCAATCGCGACATCGGCGCAATCTATTGAGTTTTATTTAGGTTGTCAAATGTCCTCACCAGTTGAAAACAATTACGTCGGAAGCGACAGTTGGAAGCGGCAAGCCAAATCCTAATGATGTTCAGAAACCAGAAGCCAAACGGGTAAGGCTCGCAGTCCTCAGCGCGACGCTTGGTAGAAGACGCTGACCAATTCGCGGCGCGCTGAGGACAGCGGGCCCAACCCTATTCGTCGGCAAGCTACGTTCCGAAATTGTGCTTATTGCTCGATCCAATCTTGCCATGTTTTGAATTCAGTGTCATTGAAGGAGGCTTTCTACAGACAATGTGAAAAAGACCATGGATGATTCCATC
>DUCD01000423.1:41493-52253 GCA_012959985.1 Verrucomicrobiales bacterium
GAAAAACCGGAGAAATCCGCAAGGAACAAGTTTATGGAGATGCCTTGCTTAAGTGGACCTATTTCAATCCCCTCGGACGTCTGTCCCTGCATCTTCTTATTAAACGACGCATCCTGTCCACTTGGTATGGATGGTTGATGGATCGACCAAAAAGCATTCAGAAAATCCGGCCATTCATTGAACAGTTCCATCTGGACCCCTCAGAATTCCAACAATCGGTGGCGTCATTTAAATCATTCAATGATTTTTTCTATAGAAAATTAAAGCCTGAATACCGTCCGATACATTCCAATGATCATTCGGCTGTATTCCCCGCAGACGGAAGACATCTCGCCTACACTGATGTGTCCAGTATCAATAATTTTTTCATCAAAGGGGTCTCATTCAACCTGCGAAGCTTTCTTGGTGATTCATTATTAGCGTCACAATTCGAAAAGGGTTCGATGGTAATCAGCCGACTCTGCCCCGTCGATTATCACCGCTACCATTTTCCGCTTTCCGGAATTCCTTCTTCAACGCAAACACTCAACGGTCCGCTTTATTCAGTTAATCCTTATGCACTTAGGACTCGTCCTTCCATCTTCTGGGAAAACCTACGGTGTCTGACAATACTGAAAACCGAACATGCAGGAAGCATCGCCGTAGTGGAAATTGGAGCCACCATGGTCGGTTCTATTCTCCAGACCTTTCAGCCCGGAACTCGCGTGATAAAGGGCGCTGAAAAAGGTTACTTTGCCTTCGGAGGATCCTGTGTGGCGCTGCTGTTTGAACCGGGCAGGTTGAAAATCGCAGAACCCATTTTGCAAAACACCGAACAGGGAATGGAAACCTATTTCCGAATGGGTGACTATCTAGGTGAATTCAATCCTTTATAAAATATAAAAACAAGGTTCGACGTTGAATCAGGATTAGAAAATCCATGGTGACATTCCATGAAGATTCGACAAAAGCCTAACTGCCCCAGAATGAATCGAGCCCGGAGCGGTTTCACGGCCTTTACTATGATCGAACTGTTGGTGGTAATTGCCATTATTGCCATCCTCGCAGGAAGCTCCTACCCGCTCTGAATAAAGCGAAAACCGAAGCACAGGAAATTTCCTGTATGAACAACTGGTTGAATCCGAATCAAATCTGGAGGGGACAGAATCAATTCAAAGCCTTTCGCAATCTTTCTGACATGGCTCTCCCCTCTCCCAGTGGAATATGGATACTACTGGACGAACGTGAAGATAGGATCAACAACGGTTTTTTCGTCATCGACATGACGGGATTTCGTCCGACCAGATCACGATCCTATCAGATGGTGGATATACCAGCCAGTTACCACAATGGCGCCGGAGGCGTTTCCTTCGCAGATGGCCATGCCATCATCCATTCATGGAAGCATCCCCGAACAACCAGGATGTCGCCTGGCTTCAGGAAAGAATCACTGGGTTGATTAATCCGTGATATCGGTTTCATTGACGGCCCGTTTTCGTAACCAGGCGATGCCGACCCCGGCAAGAACCAGAACAGCCAACCCGACCAAGGCCGTTTTATAGCTACCGGAAGTAAAGGAATCCCCTAAAATCAGAAATCCTGAGCAATAGATTGAATGCACAATTGTGGAAGCGATCATGTAGACTCTAAAAGAGATTCCACTGAGGCCCAGGAGATAATTCTGAACAAAGAACGGCGGGCCTGGAGTCACTCTGACAATAAAGGCAAATTTGAGGTGATGGTGCTTGGGTAATTCCGGGATTTCATATCCAAAATGACGGAGCAATCGCACGGCAATTTTTCGTGCCGGATAAGCGGCCACCCAATAAGTCCATGCCATATTGAGAATCACCGCACTGATGGCCACTGCCAAAGTAGATGCCATTCCCATAGCATCCCCGAAAACAGCACCCGACAGCATCAACAAGGGACTGATCGGAAATCCCATGCCAGGCAACACGGCGATACCAAGCCAGAGTAACAGCGGGCGTGTCTCCAGATAGTCGAGAATCTTCAATATTCCGGACTTGAAACTCGCAGGATCCGGTTGAAAGATTAAAATAAGAAGCGCAACGATTGCCCCGAGTCCAGCAATCATCCACAGTATCTGTTTCAGTCGTGACTTCTGTTCGTTGTCCATTGCCATCCGAGGCACCCCGGTTCGCGCTCATCCTATTTGATGCCCCCTCCCCGGACCAGTTATAATTCCAACATCGGGGTTTTTATTTTCCCTGATTAATCATGTCTTGAGAACCACTCAACCTACCTTAACCTTTAAATCCTTGACCCATCACGATGCAGTTTCCATGGTGTTGTGATCATGATGAAAATGCTGATACTTCTGCTGAGTTTGCAGACAATTGATGCTGCTTTGACGGACCGTTCCGTCGTTCAGGTTCTGACCTACAGCCAGGCACCCGTTTGGAATTCCCCATGGCGATTTCAGTCGGTCCAACACGGAACAGGAACGGGGTTCTTAATCAAGGGGGATTATATCATGACCAATGCTCATGTCGTCAGTTGGGGCCGTCAGATTCTGATTCGAAAACCCAAAGACCCCCGGCCCTATCCCGCTGAAGTGGTCCATATCGCCCACGATTGCGACTTGGCCTTGCTACGGGTTAACAATCCTCAGTTTCTCGATGGCATGGAGCCCTTGGAATTCGGCCCGTTACCTGAAGTTCGTTCCACTGTGGTCACTTATGGTTACCCTGCCGGAGGCAATCGGATATCCTTTACCCGCGGTGTGGTTTCAAGAATCGAAATGCAGAATTACGTCCATATCGGCAATCGTTCTTTTCTGAGTGTCCAGACCGATGCGGCCATTAATCCGGGCAACAGTGGGGGGCCCGTCATACAGGATGACCGGGTTGTCGGTGTGGCGTTCATGGGTACTCCCGGGCTCGAGAATACCGGGTTCTTTATTCCTTTTCCAGTAATCGATCATTTCCTGAAAGATATCCAGGACGGTGTATACGACGGATTCCCTATGGCCGGCATTCGCCTGGTTCCACTACAAAACCCTGCTTTCCGTAACTTTCTAAACCTTCCCGACAATGGGCGAGGTGCCCGAATTGACAGTGTTCTTTTCCGATCGGGGTATGAGTCACCTTTCCGAAAGGATGATGTGATCATGAGAGTCGGTGACTATGATGTTGAAAGTGACGGAACCGTCTCTTACCAAGGGAATCGTGTGTTTGTAACCGTCGCTCTTCTGTCCTCCCAATCGGGAGACCTACTGGATATTGAAATCTGGCGCAACGCACAGTCCGAAACACTTCAAGTGCCTATGGAAATCTACGACAATGACCGATATCTAAGCAATCAATACGATGTTCCGCCTCGATATTATGTCTTTGCCGGTCTGGTCTTTTCTCCTCTCAGCCTGGATTACTTAAAAACCTTCGGGAGAAACTGGCGTAATTCAGCCAATTCCGAACTGGTATTTGAACTTTTTTACCGACGAAAAGAGACTCCGAAGAAAGCTAAGAACGAACCCATTGTCCTGATATCCACCCTATCTCACCCGGTCAATGCCGATATGCAAATTACCAGTGGAGCATTAATCGACAAGGTAAACGGCCAATCCATCAGTAAATTGGAAGATCTTATTCGGGCTTTTGAATCCAATGAGTCCGATTTTCATCAAATAGATTTTCTACCTGACCATTCCTTTGAATGCCTCCGGCGCACCGAAGCAGAACAGGCTCATCAGGAAATCCTCAACACTTATGGAATTCCTTCCGACCGACGATTATGATTGGGATAAGCTCAGTTACCACCATGGTAAAAGTTCTGTTTTCTAAACCCCTAAATTCTAAAAACTCGTGAAAGCAACAAATTATACATTCACTGTTTTATCCATTTTCTGGGGCATCCTTTTAGCACTGTTCCTGACAAGCATCAGAGGTCTCCCCGCCCAGGACACTAAGCTCAATTTTAAGAAATCACTCATAAAAATAGAGGTGACCAAGAAACGTTACAACTATATGCAGCCTTGGAGTAAACAATCCAAAAAGATTTTAAAAACCGGGATTGTCATCGATTCAGACCAGATACTGACCACGGCCCAGGGAATGTCCGATATGACTCTGGTCAGGGCTCAGCGAGAAGGACGGGGGCGATGGCGATCCGCTACCGTGAAAATGGTGGACTACCACGCCAACCTTGCGATTCTTACCGTTGAGGATGCCGAGTTCAAATCCGGGCTGGAACCGGTAACTTTTGCATCTGTGCCTTCAGCGGGAAAAGAATTCGAAATCATTCGATGGCTCGGCAGTAAACTTGAAACCAGCAAAGCCTATTTCAGTCGTTATGTGGTCGCCCATGGTAATCTCAGTTTTGTTCCTTACCTTCAATTAGTGGCAACTTCTGAAATCAGTGGGGTCGGATGGGGAGAACCTCTCGTGTCCGATGGCACCCTACACGGAATTCTGGCAGCCAAGACCGGAGATTCCGCTTCCGTGATCCCGGCTTCCTTCATACGCCGAATTCTGAACTCAACCGACACGGGTAATTTCCGCAAACTGGGCTATTTCGATTTCACTTGGCAACCTGGTGAAAACCCCACAAATTTAGAGTTTCTCAATGTACCAGAAGACCAGTCAGGCGTTGTCGTCGTCCATATACCCTTGAAGAAACAAACCTCCTCCACCTTAAAGACAGGTGACGTTATCTTAAAAGTGGCAGGGCATGCGGTCGATTCTCAGGGAGACTACCTTGACGAGGATTACGGTCATTTGATGTTCGAAAACCTAGCGACTCAAGGACATTGGGCTGGAGACGCAATTCCTATTCTCATTTCGCGAAACGGAGAATTATTGGAAATCCAGTACACTTTAGCTTCCGCTAATTATTCAGACCAACTGGTTCCGGATCGGGTATTTGACAGGGAGCCTGAATTCCTGATTGCCGGTGGACTGGTCTTTCAGCCCTTGAACAATGAGTTTCTCAGAACCTGGGGCAATGACTGGCAACGAAGGGCTCCCATGCGACTGGTGTATTTCAATAATGAGGAACCGACAGAACAAACACCCTCACTGGTCGTACTCTCCCAGATTCTTCCGGCAGATTACAATATAGGATATGAAAATTACCGGTTTCTGGTCGTTGAGAAAATCAATGGCAAGCACATCGTAAATCTTACGCAATTAAAGGAAGCCTTTGCCACGAAGGAAAACAAATTTCACCTAATTGAATTCCGTAAAGGTGATGCCTTGGAGAGGCTTGTACTCGATGCTGCCGGGTTGGAAACAGCCACTCAGCAGATTCTACAAATGTACGGGATTTCTTCCGCTGAAAGAATCTATGAAAATTAAAGGTAGGGTACGCTGCATTGCCATCAGGTTAAGCTTAATCTGATCAGCCAACGGAAAGCGGCGACTATGTAGCACTGTCTACGCAGTCCATACCACTGACGCGTTTGCCCGAAATGCTCTGAGATTCCGGCCGGTTTTGGACTGCGTGCGACGAAGTCGCCGCTTTGGATCGGGAGAGATATTCTGAAAACCCGGGGAGCATAACCCGTGGCCTGTTAAATTTTATCCTTAGCTAATGGCAGTGGGGCCACGTTTTCCCCAGCGGGCCGTATAGGGAACATGAATGAACGATCATTATCGATGGGTTACGGCGCGCTGAGACAGCACGCCCTTACCCATTTAACTTGATTGAGTCGAAGACTTCCTTGAAAAGGATCCGGAGTTTGGCCTGCGGTTACGGTTCGGTTTTCGTCGATTGAAACTTCTCGAAGGTCGCTTTTCCCCGGTGGAATTACCTGACGAATCATCGGACCGCGGTTTGGTTGATCCCGTCTTGCAGATATCAGGTATTTTACCGGTCCATATCGGTTTAACTCGACTTTGAGCCATTAACTTATTCCATCCTCTGAGATCCATCGATGTCATCATGGTATAAGCAATACCTTTACGCCCCATACGACCAGCTCTTCCGGTTCGATGGGTGTAATTCTCCGGCGCCCGGGAGAGCTCATAATTAATGATATGGGTGACATGAGTGAAATCAAGCCCCCTTCCAGCCAAATCAGTGGCAACTAACAGTTGTATTTTTTGGCGTCGAAATCGCTCGATGATAGAAGTGCGTTTGCCCTGTTCGAATCCCCCGTGAATGATTTCAGCACCTGAATAACGCTGCTTCAATGGTCTCTCGAGTTTATCGGCACCTATCCGGGTATTACAGAAAATGATGGCCTGCTTCGGTTTCTCGGCATCAAGGAATTCGCATAAAGCCGAAAAGCGTTTGCTTGAGGGGATCATTTGAAAGCGATGCTCCACAGACGAAGGAGTCACCTTATCCTTATTCAAATGAATCTTAACCGGATCGTTCAATGACTCTCGGGCCAGACTTTCAATTTCAGACGGCATCGTCGCTGAAAACATCAGCGTCTGGTGCTCATGAATCAAACAGTCCTTGATAAATTTCACATCCTCAATGAAGCCCATGTCCATCATCTCATCCGCCTCGTCCAGAACGAATGTCTGAACCTTATTCAAGGCCAGATCGGTTTTATAGAGGAGATCGATCAACCTTCCCGGGGTGGCAACCAGTATATCAACACCGTGTTTCAACTTGGCCTTCTGCACATCCATCGAAAATCCTCCGTAAACGCAAAAAGGGGCCAGTTTTGTATGCCTTGCGATGCTGGATATCTCGCTGACATACTGCTGTGCCAGTTCCCGGGTGGGAACAAGAATCAAAGCCTGAATGCCGTCCACATCAGGATCGGACGCCTGGACAATTGGCACCGCACAGGCCCCGGTTTTACCCGACCCAGTTTCTGCCATGGCGAGAAGATCCCGCCCTTTTAATATGTGTGGGAAAGTTTCTTCCTGAATAGGAGTCAAATCCCGATAACCGATATCTTCCAAAGCACGAAGAATCTCCGGCTTGAGGCCACATTCACTAAACTTCATTATTCATTCCCGCTGTTAAATGCGGTTTGGAGCAATCTACCTGCTACAAGCCACCTTGACAATCATTGATCCACTAATACGGCGAGTCGGCATGGAACCCTTGCCTCTAACCTTGACCTGTTTCGCTTCAGAGATAAACTCACTGCATCCTTACATCATGAAACCAATTGTTCAAATCTCACTGGATCTGACTGATAAAGAAGAGGCTTTGTCGACAGCTCGGCAGGCAATTAATGCCGGTGTGGACTGGCTGGAAGCGGGCACTCCTCTGATTCTGGCCGAAGGAATGCATGGCATTCGGGCACTTCGCACGGAATTCCCTGATACACCGATTGTTGCCGACTTGAAGACTATGGATGGAGGATGGCTGGAAGCTGAGGTCATGGCCAAGGCGGGTGCCACACATGTGGTCGTCATGGGACAGGCTCACGAAGAAACCATCGAATGCGTCGTCAAGGCAGGAAAGGATTTCAATATCGCGGTGATGGGCGACAATATGGCCATGACGGACCCTGTCGATGGTGCCAGGCGATTGGAAGATCTCGGCTGCGATTTTATCGTACACCACATCGGTTACGATTTTCGAAATGTGCAGAAACGTAAAGGCCTATCCCCTCCAACGCCACTCGACCGACTGAAGGAAATTGTCGATGCCGTGCAGATTCCCGTCCAGGCAGTCGGGGGTTTGTCGATTGAGGAAGCCATACGCACTCCAGAGATGGGGGCGCCGTTAGTAGTTATCGGAGCACCGCTGGTCATTGATTCTGATTCGTTTCACACCGCTGCCGGCGACTTGGATGCCGTTCTGAGGGAAATATGCGACCGGGTGCATGCTTACGGTAACATTCAGATCAAAATGGAGGATAAATCATGAGCACTTCAATGCCTGCAATAGTGAATTATGCCGCAGAACCCCACAGCGTTGAATTACGGGAAGTGCCTCTACCGGACATCGGTGAGGATGATGTCCTGATGAAAGTCGCAGCCGTCGGTGTCTGCGGGAGTGATCTTCATCAATGGACCGGACAGATCAGTTGGACGGTCAACTACCCCTGCATCCTGGGGCACGAATTTGCCGGGACAATAGTTCGCAGCGGTAAAAGGGTGAAATCCTTTTCAGAAGGCGATCGTGTGGTGAGTGAAACCGCAGCGGTCATCGATGAGAACTCTCCCTTTTCCAAAAGAGGCCTCTACAATCTCGACTCCTCCCGACTCGGATTTGGTTACGGTGTCAACGGGGCCATGACACAATACGTCCGCGTGCCGGAAAGATGCCTTCACCCCATTCCGAACAATCTGACTTTCGTCAAAGCTTCCCTGACAGAACCCTGTTGTGTCGCTTACAATGCGGTCTGCTGCATGGGACGAATCCAACCGGGGGATGCGGTTCTGGTTTTGGGACCGGGCCCCATAGGATTGCTTTGTGTCTTGATGGCAAAACTGGCAGGAGCAGGCCACCTTGTTGTTTGTGGATTACCTGCCGATCACCTACGTCTGAACAAAGCCGTCGAAATCGGAGCTCACCACACTCTTTATCCAGAAGAAGTGTCGGAATATTTCAAAAACATTGCTGACGGAGAAGGTGCGGACGTGGTCATCGACGCAACCGGTTATTCACCCAGCTTCGAAACCGCGATGGACGTCGTTCGCCCAGCTGGACAAATCATCAAGGTGGGATGGGGGCCTCAACCAATGAATTTTTCGTTGGATCGAATCATCCAGAAAGCCGTTACGGTTAAGGGAAGTTTTTCCCACCATTGGATGATCTGGGAGCGAGTCATCTCCATGTTGCAATCCGGACAAATCAATCTGGATCCAGTCCTTAGCCGGATTTCCCCACTTGAAGAATGGCACGAGTGCTTCGAGAAAATGCACCATGGGGAGTACGTAAAAACAGTGCTCGAACCTTTTTCCAGTGAGACAATTCAGTAGCTGAAGTTGTCAACCGTTGACTTTGGATCGGGCAAGCTGATCTTCGATCAGCAATCCATCTTTCAGGAAAAGTGTTCGATCGGCGATGTCGTCGCAGACGTCACCATGGGTGACCATCATGACCGTGCCGCCGCTATCCCGAAAATCTTTCAGGTGGGTGATCACTTCCTTTGCATTTTCCTGATCCAGATTTCCCGTCGGCTCATCTGCCAGAATCAGCGTCGGGTTATTCATCATGGCTCGAGCAATGGCGACCCGTTGCCTTTCTCCAGCACTGAGTTCTCCCGGTGTATGATCCACGCGATTTTCGAGACCTAATTTCTCCAGCAGACTCTGGGCTTTTGATTCCGATTCTCCGGGTGAACCGTTTTTCCAAGCTGCCAACAAAACGTTCTCAAGGACATTCAAATAGGAGATCAAGTGAAACATCTGGAAAACAAATCCGATGTTATCCGCCCTGAAGGCAGCGCGGTCCCGGATATTCAGTGAGTAGATATTGGTGCCGTTGATAACGACGCTTCCACCTGAGGGTTTCAGCATGGCACCCAACATCAGAAGAAGTGTGGATTTCCCGCTTCCGCTCGGACCTTTGATGACGATGAATTCATTTTTCCTGCTTTCCAGAGAAACAGACTGGAGAGCCTGAACCGCCCCCTTTCGTGCCCGATATTCTTTACAGACATCGGTTAAAATGATGTGTTCGGATTCACTCATGTCTCAAGATTTCTGCCGGATCAAGAACGGTGGCAGACATAGCGGGGATAAAACTGGATAGACAGGCCAATGCCGGAGCCGCCAACAGGGACCAACCCAACAATCCATACATGGGTTTGATCAGTTTGGCCGTCACCTGAAAAATATCGGGTCCTACCGTTAATGCCAACACGGTACCCATGGCAAACCCAACCATGGCGCCAACAAAACCAATGAACACAGCTTTGCCGAGAATCAACCGGACAATCGCTCCGGTTCCATATCCCAAGGCACGCATCACGCCAATTTCGTGTTTCCTTTCCCGAGTATTAACGGCGGCCAAAGATCCGATCCAGATACCGCAGACGACAACGACCAGTGGCATGATCAAGGCAAAATACTTCTCGACCAAGGTTCTCTGTTTTTCACGCGCCAAGGCGATTGCCTGCATCTTGACGCCTTTTGCACCGGGCAGAATCGGTTCGAGTTGTTCTCTGATCACGGTGAGGGAATCTTTCGATGGATGTTGGCAATAACAGTCCAAAGCCTGGATTTCATTGATCTGCCCCTCGAGATTCAGGATTTTCTGCACATCCTTCAAGTGGGCATAAATCTGAATATCCTCGATACTTCCCTGTTCGGACAAGCATTGAGCCACTTTGAAACGATTTCCCTGGATCTCAATTTCATCTCTCTTTTTAATTCCGTGCACAACCGCCAAGGTATACCCAAGGTAGACAGTACCGGGTTCAATATTGAAAACCATGGACGGTTTTTTTCTATCAGGCGGAGCGACCTCTGAAGAAATACCATGGAGAAATGCCGGAGCACCCTTCCATTGTATTTTCCGCTGAAGTGTTGCGGTCAAATGAGAATAGTTGACGCCCTTGACTTTCTCGAATTCATAAATCCAGCTTTCCGGCATCAGGATATCGGAGTAGCCGGTATCCCAGAATTCGTTCATGGGCGTTTCCTTGGCTATGATTCGCAGGTTCTGCCCGATGTCCCTCATATTCCTCTTGGTCTCCCGTTTGGAGGCTTCACCGGTAGTGAAGAAAGCAACACAGAAACCCACAGCCGTGATGATTGCCAGTAAACTGAGCAGAAAATTCATCTTCCGATGAATCATCTCCTTTATGATCATTAACCCAAGATTCATTATACAGATGACTTCGATCTGATAACTACCATCAATCCAATGAATAAAACAGCCAGACCAACACCCCC
>DUCD01000423.1:52275-54524 GCA_012959985.1 Verrucomicrobiales bacterium
AAAAACCACGGCATTCTTCCACCCGACGTCAGTATCCATTGTTGGTTCGACTTCCTCACTCGCAGACTCAATTCCTTTCTCTGACGCCGACTTCGAATACAAATCCGAATTATTTTCGGTTATCTCGGTTTCAGGGTTCAACACCGTGATTTCATCCGAGGGGGCGACTGTGGAATCCTGAGCACTTGTTTCGGAAATAGATGTGAACGGGTCGACAGCTTCTTCCTCAATAGAAAGGAATCCCTCGGAATAACCAAAGAAAAGTGAATCGGATCCCCCCGTTGTTCCCCCGTTGTTGCCGCTGCGCCCGGTGCCCCCTTTGGCAAGAATCTGGCTCATTTCCATTTTGATCATTGGATTTTCAGGATCGAATTGGAGCAGTTTTGCAGCTGTTTTCTGGACCTCTTCATCCCACCGGATAGGGATACGGACCCCTTGCATCCAACTTCGGTCAAGTCCACATTCACAGGACAACCCGATGGTTGCCATCACGTCACGCAGTTTCCGGTAATTAATCTGCTCACCGCGGAGAACATCTCCGATTAATCGGCCTCTTCCATAGAGCACAGCAACGGCTGGATTCCCTATATCCTGATCGGTGAGCCCCAAACTCCACAGGAGCAATCTCTCCTTCTCCAGATCGGAACTCTTCAGAACCAGCACTTCAGGCGAGTTGCTGATTTCCTTCGGCAGTTGTTCCATTGAATTGCTGATTTCATCGATCACTTTATCCACTGCTTCCCGAGCCCGTTGATTCTGTCCAGGATCTCTCCCCTCAACCAGCAAAGCCACTCCATAAGTTTGAAGGACCCGGTCCAATAATTCATCACGCAGCGGAGACTGGTAAATCCCTTCCATGGTATCCCAGAGCTGGTCCTGAAAACCACTTCCCGATTCCGGAAGCGCCAAGGGCCATGCGCCGCCTTGAGGGGACACCAACAGACACTGTGGAAGAGATTTCCTATCCCCTTCCGTCAGGTATTTCAAATCCGGATCTGATTTCACATCGGAAACATCGATCACCCGAGTCTTCACATTGGTATCCAGCAAGGCAGCGTAGGGAATTTGCTCCAGACCGGTTCTTTGGTCTCCGGTCACCGTATCATCGATAAAGACAAGCAGACGGTATGGGGATGAATCTAGGTCCACAAAACCGACATCTCTCACATTGAAACGGCAGGCTTCCGTGATGCAAACCCCGGTGATCAGGGCAACAGTCAGTAGGGTGAATAATCCGGATTTCATGCTTGGGATTTGGTTGACTGATTGATAGATGGAACAGAACCACAAACGGAACAATCGGGATCCTTGAAGATTCTGTTTTTCCGAAAACTCATGGTTTTTAAGTCACAGCAAAGTAAATTACCAAACAAGGGACGTCCCAGTCCAGAAATGATCTTGATGACTTCCATGGCTCCCAGGCAACCGACCATCCCCGAAACCGCTCCGAAAACCGGGAATTTCCGCGTCCAGTAGGGCGGAATCTCCGGATAGAGGCACCGCAGACAACCCGTTAACCCCGGTTTGAAGGAAGTGATATGTGCTTCACATTCGTACATGGAACACTCCACCATCGGGATTCCAAGTTCAATGGCTCGCTGGTTCATGGCAAACCTCTCTTCGAACAATGGAGCACAATCAACGATGATATCCACACCCGAAATCAGTTTCTTCACGTTTTCGGGGCCCACGTTTTGATCAATCCCTTGCAACTCCAGATCAGGATTCAATTCTTTAAGTCGTCCTGTAATGGACTGCATTCGATTTTTCCCAATCCCCTCGCGGCTCATCAGCAGTTGGCGATTCAAATCGGAATGTTTGACGTCGCCGGCATGTGCGACAACCATCCCTCCGATGCCCGCGGCGGCTAATTCATAGGCCACCAAGCCGCCTAATCCTCCACAACGGGATATAAAAACCGTGGAATTCTTGAGTTTTCCCTGACCCTCAACACCGAAATCTTCAGCAATAATCTGCCATTCGTAGAGGGCCTGCTCGGTATCAGTGAGACTCATGAATCAATAGGTTCTCGGACTCGTTTACTTCCCCCTCTTCCAAGACAAGAATATGGTCGGCAACCCGTTTGGCCTCTTCCGCGTTATGAGTGATATGCAATACAGTCACCCCGGTCTGTTCCTGAATATCCCTTAAAAAACCACACATTTCATGATGCGTCTCCTGGTCGAGGGCACTGAGCGGCTCGTCCAGGCAAAGAGTTTCAGGACGACTGACCAAGGCTCGGCCCAAAG
>DUCD01000423.1:54534-66365 GCA_012959985.1 Verrucomicrobiales bacterium
AACACGCTGAGATTCTCCACCACTTAATCCATTGGGTTTGCGCTCAAGAATATATCCGATGCCCAGCATCTCCGATAATTCCTTCACGCGAGCATTTATTTTGGACTCAGGCCATTTCCGCAGCTTCAGGGCAAAAGCCAGATGCTCTCTCACGGTCATTGTGGGGAACAACGCTCCATCCTGTGGAACATAGCCAATCCCCCGTTCAGCCGGCTTGGTTCCGCTGATATCGGAACGCCCCAGATAAATCTTTCCGGAATCCGGATTCCGCAACCCGCAGATGACTTCAAGAATAGTTGTTTTCCCGCTTCCTGTCTTCCCCATCAGGACCGCATACTTCCCAGTCGAAACCTCGAACGAAATATTATCAATCGAGAATTCACCTTGCTTTATCGAGATTTCAACCAGTCGTATCACGTGCGTGAATACCAGCATATTGATTATACGAAAGCAGAGCAAATTGAATTCTCAGGCAATTCAAAACCCATTCCCGATACCTTAGGATCCTCCAGATACTAAAAGGAAGGGCCCGCTGTCTCAGCACCGCGATGTTTTATCAAACTCTACGGCGCGGTGGGGACAGCGGGTCCTACCGTTTCAGTAACAACCCAGCATTTAGTTTGACCGATCCAACGGACTTTTCTAACCTCTCTTCGGTCGGATCCTTTGATTTACCTGTTTTTAAGAATTCATATCGAGGAGGAATCCGTTGAATCCACTTCAAAGCATAATCATTTCAATGTCCATGTTGCCCCCCCCATCAGGAATGCGCTTAATCAGCAGAAGTCACAAATCGGGCTACATGCAGCGAATGAATATCCGCAACGGAATCCTATGCCTTGCTTCCTGCCTGATTCTACTTTCAGGATGCAGTAATGACACCCAATCAGGAAACTCTCATCAGGGAATGCCGCCCACAAGGGTCGTCCTGATCGAAGCGCCCAAAATGGAGGTGGCAGAAAAACAATCCTTCAATGGAGACATTGCAGCCAATGAACAGGTTGAAATCAAATCGGAGGTGGAAGGAGTGATCAGTAAAATTGCATTCCAGGAAGGCCAATTCGTGCAATCCGGACAACTTCTGATGCAACTCGATGATATCAAGCTAAAGGAATTCCTGGCGGAAGCGGAAGCCAACTTTGAAGTGGCCTTAGCCAACTTTAAGCGCAGCCGCGAACTTTTTTCCAACAATTTGATCTCACAGCAGGAATACGATCAGACCTTTTCACAGTTCCAACTGAATGAAGCCAGCGTACGATTGAATCAGCGGCGCCTGAAAGACACCCGTATTCTGGCCCCGTTTTCAGGAATAATCGGGCAGCGTCATGTCAGCCCAGGGCAAGTCATCTCCAAGAACACGTCGTTGACCTGGTTGATCGATTTGGATCCGGTAAAGGTGGAGATCAGTATACCCGAACGATTCCTCAGCCGGATGCAACTGAATCAATCCATTGTAATCCGGGTGGTTGCCTACCCGGAAAAAGCTTTCGAAGGAAAAGTATTCTTCATTTCCCCATTTGTGGAACTCGACACTCGAACCCTATTGATCAAAGCAGAAATACCCAATCCGGATCAACTGCTGAAGCCGGGCATGTTCGCCGAGCTGGATCTCACTTTGGTCGTTCGGAATGATTCCATCGTCATTCCCGAGGCAGCGATTTTCAGGCTCTTGGAAAACAACCGGGCGCTGGTTTATGTAGCGGATGAACAGAATCAGGCTCAATTGAAAACCGTCGAACTGGGAGCACGGCTCCCCGGTCTAGTCGAAATCAGGAAAGGGATTACGGAAAACCAGAAGGTTATCATCGAAGGCACCCAGAAAATCGGCCCGGGATCCGCGGTTATTTCAGCCCCACCAGAAAGAATCCTTCCCTATCGGGCTTATTATGAACAATACACCCGAACAATCGATCAAGCTCCCGTCGGCAAATAAACGGCTCCGGTAAATTGCGACAGAGAGCCCTCACTTATCTGCAAACTCTCCAATGAATCTTTCACGTATCAGCATCCAACGGCCCGTCAGCACGAGCATGATAAATCTGGCTCTGGTCCTGTTTGGATTCATCTGCCTTGAACAACTTTCCGTCAGAGAATTACCCGATATTGACCCTCCCATTGTCAGTGTCACCACCGTCTACCCCGGCGCAGATGCTGATGTTGTCGAAACCGAAGTGACCGAACGTCTCGAAGAAGCAATTAACAGTATCGAGGGCATCCGGGAAATCAGCAGCGAAAGCAGGGAACAAGTCAGCGTCATTACGGTGGAGTTCTACTTGAATCGACCCATTGAAGAATCCGCACAGGATGTAAGAGATCGAATATCACGAGTCCGCGGCAATCTCCCGGATGAAGTGGATGAACCTATTGTGACCAAGCAGGATGCCGACGCCGATGCCATCATCTGGATCAGTCTTCGCAGCGATGAATTCACCCCTGTTCAATTGACTGATATCGCCGAGAAACAGATTAAACCCCGACTTCAAACAGTCCCCGGCGTATCTTCGCTGATGATGGGCGGCGAAAAAAGATATGCCATCCGCCTGTGGCTGGACGCCTCAAAAATGTCAGCGCACCGCGTCACGGTATCTGATGTCCGGAATGCTCTGAGGCATCAGAATGTGGAACTACCAAGCGGGCGTATCGAGAATCTGGATCGGGAAATGACGATTCAAACTCGCGGTGAACTGCAGAACATCGATGAATTCAATAATTTAGTGATCCGCACAGAGGGATCGAGAACAATCCGTTTAGTGGATATCGGAAAAGCCGAAGCCGGGGTGGAGGATCTACGGGTGGTTGCTCGGATCAACCAACAACCCTGTATCTTCATGGGCGTCATCAAGCAATCCAAAGCGAACACAGTCTCCGTTGCCAAGGGAATCAGGAAAGAGATCAAACGGATTCAGCCAACGCTGCCAAAAGGCATGATTCTAGACCCGAGTTATGACAAATCGATTTATATTGAGAATTCCATCGAAGAGGTCTGGATCACTCTGGGGATCGCCTTTGCTTTGGTCATTCTAGTCATATACCTTTTTCTGAAGGATTTCCGATCCACTCTTATCCCGGCGCTTGCCATCCCTGTGTCCATCGTCTCAACCTTCATTATCCTCTACCTACTGGATTACTCGGTAAACATCCTCACCATGCTCGCCCTTGTTTTGTCGATCGGTATTGTAGTCGATGATGCCATTGTGGTTTTAGAGAATATATTCCGTCACATCGAAGCCGGCCTTGCTCCTCTGAAGGCAGCCCACAAGGCCATGCAGGAAATCGGCTTCGCAATTCTCGCCATCACTCTTTCCCTTGTGGCGGTCTTCCTACCCTTGGCATTTCAAAAAACCACGACCGGCCGCTTGTTCGTAGAGTTTGCCGTCACTATTGCCGGTTCCGTCATCCTGTCGGCTTTTGTCGCTCTGACTCTTTCACCGATGCTGGCCGCCTATCTTCTGAAACCCAGAAAAAAGACGAAACACCCGTTTATCATCCGCTGGTTCGATCGATGGATTCAGAGTCTTTCCCGGAGATATTTGCAGGCTCTTAACTGGTCGCTGAATCACCGGATGATCGTGACCGGTATCGGGCTCCTCTGTTTTGCAGTAGCCGCTTTAACATATACCCAAATCGAACACGAATATATACCGGAGGAGGACAAGAATTCTCTGCTTTGTTTTGTCATAACGCCAGAGGGAGCCACCTCGGAATACACAGACCGTATGCTCCGGAAAATGGAAACGATCCTGGCAGAGTATGATGAAATATTGAGCTACGGAGCTATGGTCGCTCCGGCTTTCAGTGGTCCCGGACAGGCAAACTTCGGAATCATCTTCGTCAAACTCAAAGACAAACGGATCCGTGAAAAATCCGTGCAGCAATTGCTCAACGGTCCAAACGGAATCCGTGCCCGATTCTTCAATGAAGTGGAAGGCGCGATCGCCATTCCCAGCATTCCTAAAGCATTGGGAAACAATTTCCAATCCTCCCCCTTCGAACTCGTCATTCAGGGCCAGAATCTCGACTCTCTGCATCAAGTGGCGACGGACCTTGTTGCGAAATTTTCACAATCCGGATTTCTGATGAATACCCGCTCTTCCTTCGAAATCACCAAACCCGAAATGCGGTTGAGCATCGACCGCAATCGGGCAGCGACCATGGGTGTCTCGATTCAGGACCTTTCACAAACCCTTCAAGTATTATTCGGAGGACTGGACCTCAGCAGTATAACCAGCGACGGGAAGGAGTATGAAGTGATCGCCCAGTTGAATCGGGAATCCCGACTTCGTCCTGAAGATCTGGACAAACTGTATGTGCGTAATTCGCGGGATGAGCTCATCCAGATCAACAGCATTGTTTCACAGACCACGGGAGTGGCCCCCAACTCCATCCACCATTTCAATCGACTCCGATCGGCAAAAATCTCAGCTTCACCCAGAGGTATTCCAATCGGAGCGACTATAGAAAAAACTGAAGACCTACTGGAAAGAGAGCTTCCGGAAGGATTTCTTTATGACTGGGATGGTGAGACCCGGGAAATGCTGGATGCCTCCTCAACCATCTGGTGGTACATCGTAATGGCTCTTATCATCGTCTATATGGTCCTCGCCTCTCAATTTGAAAGCTTGATTCATCCATTGACCGTTATTCTGGCCGTTCCTCTGGCCGCCTTCGGAGCCTTCGGCGCTTTGTGGTTTCTGAGCCGTCTCAACGATTGGGGAATAACAGATCCCATTCCCGGCATGACCTTCAATTTATTCAGTCAAATCGGATTGGTGCTTTTGATTGGATTGGTCACCAAGAATTCCATTCTGCTTGTGGAATTTGCCAACCAAGGAAAAGCCCTGGGGCTCAATGCTCGGGAAGCCATGCTGAAAGCGGGGACCGTCCGCTTCCGTCCTATCCTGATGACGGCGATTTCCACCATTGCCGGAATTCTTCCAATTGCCATCGGCTTCGGGGTCGGCGCAGAAAGCAGAAGACCTATGGGGGTCGTCGTAGTGGGAGGAATGCTGACCAGCACCTTTCTCACCTTATTCGTCATACCTTCCATCTATTCCAGCTTCGATGAACTAATTCTCCGACTCAAAAGCCTAAAAGGGTAAGGGCTGTTTTTCACCTACCCCCTACTTTTAATGCCTCCTTCAACGGGGTGAATGGATCCTGGTAT
This sequence comes from Verrucomicrobiales bacterium, assembly GCA_012959985.1. GTDB lineage: Bacteria > Verrucomicrobiota > Verrucomicrobiia > Limisphaerales > DUCD01 > DUCD01. Next base: position 59,699 of record DUCD01000423.1, read on the forward strand.
TTTGGAATTCGAAGGAGTCTGGGAATTTAAAAACAGCCGAGCGGGCACCGGCAGGAACAGGGATTTGGATTTGTTTATTATTCGGCCAGCGAAACTTCAGGTAAGTTTCTTTTCCTGACAAAGGAAGGAAGATCTCAGGCCCCGTCTGGGCACCATGGTGAGATGCCCATTCCAACTCATGGATTGCTCCCTTTCCATTTTCTACAATCAATTGTAAATGTGTTCCAATGCCAGCAGGATTTTCAGGAGGCCCTTCAATGTGCAACTTCAAAGATGGATGGCTACTGAGATTCCTGAAAACGTGCAACAATCCTTCTCTTGTCAGAAAAATCAAATCAGGACGCCCATCCATGTCAATATCTCCAGTAGTAATCCCTAGGGTTTGCCCCGGCAAGTCGAGCCCCGAGTCCTCTGCTGAAAGAGGAGTAAACGTCCCGTTTCCCTTCCCTTTCAGGAATAGGCTTTGACCCGCATCGAAACGTGGATTCTCAGAATCCGTCAGGAAGTAGTTCTGGCCGAGAACGATATCCTGAAAGCCATCTCCATTGAAATCCTCGACTGCGATCCCAAAAGCCGGTGACCACTGAGCTGCGTCTGGTAAGGGAAGTGCTTTAAAGTGATCACCTCGATTCAGGAAAACCGTCGTTTCCAACCAATTTGCCTCAAGCATTTTCAATCGCTTCAATGAGTTTTCGCCAAGGATATCCAGTAGACTTTCCCGCGAGTATTGGGCGTACCCATTATACTTCCTCTGTAGTCGAGGAATCAGAAACCCCATCGACACAATATCATGAAAGGGTGCCCAGTGTTCGTTGGCCTCATCAAAAACAGCATCGAAAACGTCCCAGGTATTATTCCGATCCACATCCCCGAAATAAATACGCAACGGTTCTCTGCGATAACTTTGATAACGAGTGTTCCTCCCCCAATTCGATGCAATGAAATCAATCCTCCCATCCTGATCGAAATCACCCGCTTTCAGACCATTCCACCACCCATTGTATCGATCCAAGCCGTAAGTATAGGTCTGATTTTCAAAAACCCCTCGATCATTAATCCAGATGCTCGGCGGACTCCACCAGCCTACAGTCAGTAGATCCGTGTCTCCGTCTTCATCGAAGTCAGCCGCAACAGCATCCACCACCATACTCACTCCTGACCATTGACTGCTATTTTGGAAATCGAGTTGCCAACGATTCTGATCGGACGAATATAGTCTTGAGGCAGCTGGAACCGGGTATTGTCGAGGACGATAACGTCCCCCAATGAAAAGGTCCGGGGATTCATTTGCGTCAAAATCAGAAAGAATCATCGGCCCAATGACCGCCGTTTGTTTTGGAAACGAATACTTATCAAAAACCAAACGATCAGCAACCAACCTGAATTCCAACAAAGGAATGGAAGGTCTTGTGCTGTTTATGTCCACTGGGCTTCCAAGGAGAAATCGGGGAGCATGGTTCCCTCGGACGGGTAAAGAAAAAATGGAGGAAGGAAACCCCTCCAGTGGCCAGTCCAATGAGATTCCCCGGAAGTCGGCAAAGGATTCCCCCGATATCCAGATGCGCTTGGTGGATGCATCCAGGTAGATCAATTTGACGACGTCTCTACCAGTCTGAAACCAGGCGACGCCCCCGCGCGAAGGTTCATGAAATGGAGGTTTCCATCTTGGCAAACCTTCAACAGGATTCCTTACTTCTCCAACATCGAAAGCGGGCAAAGGGACTCTTTCAAAAAGGGGTTTCTTAGAAAGAGAACTATGGGAAGAAAGAACATGAGGGGTTTCTATTACGTCAGCAGTAGAAGAATTCTTCAACTGATTTTGAGTGATGGCATAGGATCGATTCACTTCAGAAACCGGCACCACGATGCGAGACCCGTCGGTCCAGATTACTTCCAACTTTGATTCTGAATCACCGGCATCCGCGGCAAATATCCTGATTGCCTGATCGGATGACAAGTAGCGTCCGCCTTTGATGAGTTCCTGACTCTGCATCGGGAATATTGAATTCGCTCCGGGCCGCAGAATGATGCGAGCACCTATCGCTTCGGTGTTGGCGGAGGCGCCTATCAGACGAACAGAAATACGCGGACGAATGCTGTTATTTCTGTAGACGGAAGGAGAGGCCTGCAGATTGTTCAGGACGATATCAAGATCACCATCTCGATCCAGATCGGCAAGACACATGCCCTGAGAAATCCCAGACTTGTTAAACCCCCATTCAGCACTGGTCTCTTGAAAAGTCAGCCTTCCGGTATTCCTGAAAGCCAGATTGTTTTGCTCCAGGCGCGGATAAGAAGACAGAGGACGTTGCCGGACCGATCTTGTTTGGTCGGCCGCTAACATGGCTGCAATATTGGCATCACCATCCAGCAGATCATGGGCATTGCCATTGGCAACCAGCAAGTCCTCAAAACCATCCAAGTCAACATCCAGAAAGGCAACATTCCACGACCATTCGGATGCCTCTAATCCGGCAAACTGCCCAATTTCAGCATAGGTCCTATTGTCTCGATTCCAGTAAAGGCTGTTTTTCTGGTATTGAGGTTGGGCATTTGCCTGATGCGACTTCAGGGGTTCAGCAACGGACTCCTCCCCCGCTCTCTGGGTCATTCTCCGGCTGTGAATGCGGCTCAGCATCTCGACTACAAAGAGGTCATCGCGTCCATCCCGATCGATATCAGCGATGTCTACAGCCATGGAGGAACGACTGAAATTGCGGAATGCCCGATGGGAGACCTGTTTAAAGGCAGATCCCGATTGGTTTATCCATACTTCGTCACCTGTATCTTCAAAGTCATTACAGACATATAGATCTGGGTAACCATCACCGGTGAAATCTCGGAACATCACCGCCAAACCCCAATGTCTAGGGGGTGTCTTCAGGCCGTTGCCATCTAAATCCAGGAACAAGCCGTCCGTCCAGCCTACTTCTATAAATCGACCGTCCCCTTGATTCAGATAAAAGTGATCGACCTCTCCCAACTCCAGCAGATTCATTTCTCCGTTGGACAAGGGTTTCAATAGAAACCGGTCTCCCGGTTCGGCGAAAGGAATTCCCTCCCTATTTATGATTTTAGGTTTGAGTCGTTCAGGATCGTCTTTCCATGTATCCGAACGGTAATGAGTGACGTAGAGATCCAGATCTCCGTCCTTGTCAAAATCAGCCAGCGCCATTGAATGACTTCCACCGATACGGGACAAACCGGAATTGACTTTCTCCTTATAAACTGCGGAGCCATTGTTCAGAAATAACCGTGTTCCCGATCCGATGCCGTTCACCAGGAGATCCAGATCTCCGTCACCATCCATATCTGCCAAACAACAACCCGTTGAATACTGGCCGACACAGGCAACACCCGCGGTATCTGTCACATCAACGAAATTCCAGTTACCCTGATTGATATACAGGCGATTGGAAGAATCCAGACCACTGAAATAGAGATCGCAAAGCCCGTCTCCATTGACATCTCCTGCAGCCACTCCAGATCCATTTTCAAGGATTCGGTTTTTGAGAGAGATTTCAGGCTCCAGTTGATTGATGAAATCAATTCCCAATTCTGTAATGGGAAGCTCGGTAAACCCACTCGATGCCCCGACCGGGTGATTTAATTCTTCGATTTGGATGTTCGTAACCCCTGTCTGGGCCGGGGAAGTTGCTCGAGCCGAAATCAGGAGGAATCCCCCCAGCAAGAGGATTAAACGATCGCTCAAAAATAAATTCACCATTTGGCGGGAGCGCCGTCTTGTCGGATGCAAGGGACGAGAAGGACGTTTCCCCTCATGGGGATTCAACCGACGAGTAACGCCGCAGGCGGCATGACGCCGCCCCGCCCCTTCGGGTTGGGGCGAATTGGGCTTCTGGTTTCGTTGCTCCTCAATCACAGAGCTTTGGCTTTGCTCTTTTGTCGCGCCTTGCCAGAAACCCAATTCGCCTCCAGCAAATGGCGAAGTTGTTTTTGAATGGTCCCTAACGGGGAAACGATGTTGGATATTCAATATTGAATGTTAGATCACTTACGATAGGAACTGCTCCGGATGATTTTTCCGGGTTTGGATCCGTTGTGGACATCGTTTTCCACGACGGGCACGCCGTTAACCATCACCATCCTGAAGCCGGTTGCGTAGTGATGCGGTTCCGTGAAAGTTGCCTGATCCGCAACCAAACCGGGATCGAACACCACCAAATCCGCAGGAAGCCCCACCCGAATTACACCCCGATTTCTGATACCAAATACAGTGGCAGGTAAAAAAGTCATGCGGCGAATAGCGTCTTCAATTGGAAGGAATTTCAATTCACGAACAAAACGGGCTAGACAGCGGGCATTGTTACCATAGCCCCGTGGATGAGGCACCCCTTCATTGTATTTCCGCACTCCACTATCTGCGGCAATCATGGTATTGGGATGTCTGAGATATTCCTTTAAATCGTTTTCATTCATACTGTGAAACACGCCGGATGCTCCACCATTCTCATAAATCTGCAGGATCAATTCGATCTGATCGTCCAGACTGTTCGTGCCAAAAACTTTGGCTGCCGCTTGGGAAATGTTCATTCCGTTCAAGGAAGAATCATGCTGATAATTCGCAATCATAGCATAAGAAAAATCCTCGTGACCGTATTGTTTCAGATCCTCCTTTAGGTCAACAATCATCCGCTTTTTCACAACGGGATCAGACAAGCGTTTCAGAAACTCTTCTCTCCCCCCCTCTCTGGCCCAATTGGGTATTCGAGATTGAATTCCCGTGCTGGATGCAGCATACATGTACTGGTCCTGGGTGATATCCAATCCGCGTTTACGAGCTTCATGAATGACTTTCAGAACAGCCTCGGTTTTCCCCCAGGAAGCTTTTCCGGATAACTTGATATGGGATACATGAGCTCGAACTTTCGCTTTCTCGGCAATTTGAAACAACTCCTCCAGGGCCGATAAAATGCGGCGTCCCTCATTGCGCATATGACTGGCATAAATACCATCGGCGTCGGAAACCACCTGGGCCAATGTGATCAGTTCCTCGGTGTCGGCGAACGTCCCGGGCAGGTAGATCAGCCCAGTCGACATTCCCAGCGCTCCGTCGTACATAGCACGCTGAATCAAATGCTTCATGGTCTGAAGCTCCGAACCAGTTGGAGCACGATCAAAGGAGCCGCCCATGGCTTCGGCTCGCACGGTTCCGTGCCCGATCAGACTGGTGATATTCGGAGAGATTGCCAACTGCTCCAATTTATAGAAATACTCCCCCAGATTCAGTCTGGAACTGCCACAATTTCCCAACACCAAAGTGGTCACCCCCATCCTGAGGAAATTATCAGCTTCCGGCAGATCCTCGATCCCTTCGGCGTGAGTGTGCACATCAATGAACCCGGGAGCGATAACCAGTCCATTGGCATCGACCTCCTTTCTTCCCACTCCTGTCACCCTTCCTATAACTGCGATTCGTCCATCATGAATCGCGATATCCGCGCTGCGTGAAGGATTCCCGGTTCCGTCAATGAATTTTCCACCGCGGATAACATAATCATAGGGTTCCTGAGCCTGAACAGAAATTGAGCCCAGAAAAAGGACAAGAGAAAGAAACAGCACTCTGAATTCACGGTGATTCATGAGATCAGACTAACCTGTTCAGACCATGAGGACAATCGAACCATTATTCCCTAATTGAATCTTCATTCTGAGTCGGAACGCTGTTTGGCGGCTTCAACCCTTTTCAATATACGGCGGACTTCCATATAAAGTTGACTGACCGGAAGATGTTTACTGACGAAACCGGAAGCTCCGTTCTCCTGGGCATCCCCAATGAGCGCTTCGTCATACCCCATTCCGGTAAGCATAATTACGGGAAGATCGGGATGTTCCGTTTTCAACTCCTTCAACAGATCCAACCCATCCGTCACGGTGAGATCGATATCCGAAATGACCAAATCCAAGTTTCCTTCTGAAGCAATGGCCAGTGCTTCGGAATCGCAACCGGCAGTCTGAACTTCGAATCCCTTGGTCGTAAAGAATTCCTTAAGAAGCTCCAGAATCGCAGGTTCATCATCAACAAGTAATACCTTTTTAGGATCCATAATGTTATTTCCCAGCAATTCCCCTCAACTGCTGGAGGAATTATGGGAATCTTTTGAAAGATCGCAAGCAGATCATTCAGATTGTTTTTCACAACCGTATTTCATAATATAATCGCCATTTGCTGCTATATCCACCAGTCAATTCGTGTTAAAAATGGGCCATGTTTTGCAGACATGGTTCTCGGGGCATATAAATCTCTCCATTAATGGCTAGCCCGCATATTTCACACGAATAAAATGTACACCGTTCGGAAAGCTCGTATAATTCTGGCATGCAAGATGATACAGTCGAAGACATCGGGACAACCGACGGAACACCCCGTTATGATCAGCCGCTGCTTTTTCCGGATTTAGGTCCTCGAAAAGTTGTGGCCGATTTCAGTGGCGGCCACTTGAGCAGCGACGGCGGCGCGCTGTTGCTGCGGATGGTCGACAACTCGCTGGGGATGAGCCGAATGGTCGCGTCCTGTTTCGAGGATCGTCGAGACCAACGGTTCACCGAACATTCCCCGCAGCAATTGATCGCTCAGAGAATCTTCGGTCTGGCTTTGGGTTACGAGGATCTCAACGATCACAACGATTTGCGCCGAGATCCCTTG
>DUCD01000424.1 GCA_012959985.1 Verrucomicrobiales bacterium
GAAGACCTCATGTTCCCAGAGCTTCAGGAAGGGTTCGACCAACAACCTGGGCAACGGCAGGAAAGTGTCATCAGGAAGGAAAACTCCTTCTGACACCAATGTAACAAGCAGGTCAAGCCAGCGGTCTGCGCGACCTCAGCAGGTTGTCCACACGACTTCTGAATCGAAAAAGGGTGGTTTGATCGGACAAATCGAAAAGGGCATAAGATACTTGTCCGCTTTGCACGTCGGCGTTGAGACCAGCCGTTGTTTTTCTCAATTCCCTGGCGGGGGCTCGATCCCCAGCTCCTTGCGAGCGCGATCCTGCCAGTCGGTGTGCTGCTTCTTGTAAACCTGAATGGCTTGGTACTCAGCGGAGTCGATCTTGCCGTCGCTGTTTTTGTCGATGAAGGGGAAGATCCATTCCATCGTCGCTTTGTCACGGTTCCATTCTTCCTGGGATTCCCACGATGTTTTTCGTTCTGACGCTCGTCCTTTTAGATACGATCTCAGAATATCCATACCCGTTTGCCCCTTCTCGTTTCTTTTTGGGAACGCGGGATCGATGTACGATTTCGCCTGGGTGTCGAACGCCTCGTATTCTGCCGTGGTGATTTTCCCGTCGCGGTCCCAATCGATAAACGGGAACAGATACGCAAAGTCGGGCCGCTCGACGCCCCACTCGTGCCGGGAAGACCACTCCCTTTCAGGCGACGCGCCGTACTTGGCCGCGTATAGACGTTTCCGCGCTAGTTGCCGCAAGATCCGATCCATCAGCTCCTCCGCCCAATCCAGTTCTTCGTCGCCGTTGCGGTTGGCCCGTGTCCAATCCGGGTGCGGGAACTCCTTGTAGGACACGTAGCCGTCCTTGTTCCGGTCCAGAATCCACCATTGGTTTCGAGCCAGGTCCATGCTCTTGGCGTCAAAAGCCGCCTCGAGGTCGTCGATCCCTTTAAGCCGACGCGTCGCCTCACGCGCGCGGCCCTCATCCGTAAGCAGATGCTGATAATCACTTAACGCCTCGCGTCTCACCATCAGCATCGAGCCATAATGCCCCCCGCGATTCACGATCTGCCCCGTGGCGGTTCGGCCGTCACCCGAGATCATCGCGGTAAAGATGGCCCAGGTGCCCGTTGCGTTCTGTCGTTCGAACACGATCAGGTTGTGCCCCCGCGGCGTGTGCTTGATGAAGCGGCCCACGTAGCCGCTCGGCAGCGTCCAACCGCCGATCGGCCGGATCGTCGAAGGCGGATCGAATGGATGCCTGAGCTGTCCGCCTTCCCCCTTCAGCTTTTCACCGTCCTGTTCCAGGTTGATCTGCATGATGCCCATGCCCGTCGTCGGATTAAGTGTCATCGTCGTAAAACAAATCCACTCACCCGAAACGTCGTCCGCCGATGCTTCCCCGTCGCGCGGCTTCGGCATGATCTTCTGGCGGTTCGCGATACGGTCCTCCATGTTCATTGCCTTCATGATGGCCATCTCGATTTCCGGCGTGAGGGAGGCGTCTTTCCCTTCACCGGTTGACGCGAGCGTGTCATCCGTCGCGCTTTGACCGGCAGCCCCGAAATGAAACGGGCCGAAAAGAAGGAAAGCCACCAACACCAACTTTGATTCGTAAATTTTCATGAGTTAGTTCAACGTCCTTTATACACTATATGTTTAGACGAAGTTTGTCTGAGTGACCCCACGGTGCTTCCGTCATCAACTGTGAATTTCTATGCTGCCCTTGTCTCGTAGACCATGAAAGTTCCAATCAGCCTTCTGATTCTGTCCAGAATTATTAAAAGAAAACGAATTGAGAAGATTTCTCTGAAGGAAAGTCTTCTGTTTGTCAGCCCGGCTTGTATCGCGGGCGTTCTCGTTTCTTTGCCAAACTTCAACGATTTGTGGGGGCGGAGGAAATTGTAATAACATCGTACAATCTCCAGCTGGCTCGCCAATTGTTCTTGGCGTCGGGCGTGGCAGGTTGTTCGTCGAGTGAGATACGCGGTGGCTTGTCTGAGGGTTAGGTTTAACCGTTCGATGAATGATGTGTTGAGCGTGTTGGAGTCTTCCGATTCGTGAAGGGTCTCCTCGAATTGCGTTTCTGTTCCGATGATTTCTCTTCGTTCCACTTTTATGATTCGATTGTTTCT
>DUCD01000425.1 GCA_012959985.1 Verrucomicrobiales bacterium
AATGCTTTCAATTTGACGGTTCAGCATAGATTTCCATCTGTTAGCTGTGGGAACGCATAATTTATTGATGAACAGTTATAGAAAAAAGAAAGTGGCCTCGGGTTTAAAAATGTTATTGATCCTTGAACTGACAGCCCTTATTGGCCTGTCACAATCGATTCAAATCTCGGAATTCATGGCGGACAACAACCGCTCGGAAAGAGACGATGATGGAGATCGTTCCGACTGGATTGAATTGTTTAATTCCGGAAACACTTCCGTAAACCTACAGGGCTGGCACCTGACGGATGATCCGGAAAACCTGAGCCTCTGGACCTTTCCCGCTAGAACAGTTCCAGCCAACAGTTATTTACTGGTTTTTGCATCCGGCAAAAATCGTATCGAATCAGGAGCCCCGCTTCACACCAATTTCAAGCTGGATCCAAACGAAGGCTTTCTGGCCCTGTTGAATCCTGACCTGGACATTATCTCTGGATTTGGCCCGACTTACCCTGAGCAATTTTCAGACATTTCCTATGGGACGGGAATGGATGCAGCGGTGGAAAAGAAGCTTCTTTCTACGGGAGCCCCTGCAAAAGCCTTGATACCCACGCACGGCAATTTCGCCAAGTCGTGGACGCAGCCCGGGTTTAATGACAACGCGTGGACTTCAGGAAACTCGGGTGTCGGTTACGATTACGGTGGGGGCTTAATCGGATTGGATGTGGCTCCCATGCGCAATGTCAATGAATCCGTGTATATCAGAATCTTCTTCGACCTGAACCAGATTCCGGATTTTGATTCCCTGATTCTGAGACTCCAATATGAGGATGGAATGGTCGCCTATCTGAACGGAACAGAAATCGCCAGAGACAACGCACCGGCATCTCTCACCTGGAATTCCGGCGCTCCAACCAACCGCCCTGATGCAACAGCCATCGTTCCAACTGACTTCAATGTCACCGAGCACCAATCTCTTTTAAGGCAGGGACGCAACATTCTCGCTTTCCATGGATTAAACAATCAGCTCACCAGTTCTGATCTCCTGATTCGACCGGAATTGATTACCCGTGTTTTTCCCAACGGAACGGAGACCAAGGGATATTTCTTTGAACCGACGCCGAGATTCGCCAATGGACCGAATGTCTCCGGTGTTCTTCCTGAAGTCATTTTGTCGGAATCGGATCATACCTTCACCCAGAATTTCCAAGTGGAAATGGCCCTCTCAGAAGATACCGCCTTGGACTTGGAAATACGTTACACAACCGATGGAAGCATTCCTGCCCGCAATTCACCGCTCTATATTACGCCACTATCCATCTCCGCCAGCACTCGATTAAAAGTCAAAGCCTTCGGTCCGAACGGAAGCGAAAGCTTCCTGACCGGCGCAACATTCATTCGATTGACTTCCGATGCCGCCTCCTTTTCATCCAATCTCCCATTGGTATTGATCGACAGTTTCAACGGGGGAGGTATTCCGCAGAATGTCCACCAAGATGTTTTCCTATCGATTTTCGATACAGATGGACAACGATCCACATTCAACAAAACTCCAGAAATCAGCACGGCCGCCGGAATCAAGGTCCGAGGCTCCAGCACCTCTGGACGCCCCAAGCCATCGCTAACTGTAGAGTCCAGAGATATCTACGGAAGGGATCAAAATATCACTCCGTTGGGAATGCCATCTGAATCCGACTGGATTCTGTGGGGACCCTACAATTTCGATCTGGCGCTGATTCGGAATCCTTTGATTTATGAGTTGAGTACTCGTATCGGTCGTTATGCAGTAAGGACACGTTTCGTGGAGGTGTTTCTGAATACGAATGGAGGATCGTTGAGCCGATCCGACTATTTTGGAGTCTACGCCTTAATGGAAAAAATCAAACGAGATGAAGACCGGGTCGATGTAGAAAAGCTTTTCCCGGACCACGACCAGGAACCTGAGGTCACAGGGGGATACATTCTGAAAATTGATCGAGCGGATCCTGGGGATTCAGGATTCAATGGAGCGGGTCGCTCGCTCCGGTATGTCTATCCGAAAGAAGAACTCATTGAACGAACGGATCGGGACGCCCAACAACAATACCTCAGGGATTTTTTCTCCCGATTCAACAGTGCCCTCAACGGGAACCAATTTAAGAATCCACAAACGGGATACGCAAAATATATCGATGTCGAAGCTGCCATTGATCACCATCTTCTCAATGTCCTGGCATTCAATGTCGATGCTCTTCGCTTGAGCACCTACATGTCGATTCCGCGAAACGGCAAATTGACCTTTGGTCCCATCTGGGATTTCGATCGGGCCATGGGATCCACGGATGGACGCGATTCCGACCCCAATGTCTGGAGGGCTCGCAACGGGGATCGTGGAACGGATTTCTTCAACTACCCCTGGTGGGGCCGGATGTTCCAGGATATTGATTTTTTCCAGCAGTATATCGACCGTTGGCAGGACCTGAGGCGGGGGCAATTTCAAGTGGAGGCAATCCACGGTTTAATCGATTCCATGGCGAATGAAGTTCGTGAGTCCCAAGTGCGCAACCTTGACAAATGGAGCCGCCGACCTCGATCACAATTTGGAGGTTCCTATCAAGGCGAAATCAACCACTTGAAAAGCTGGTTTCAATCGAGAATTGATTTCATTGATGATCAATTTGTTGATGCACCATTATTCAGCCAAAACGGAGGAACCATAACTCCCGGTTTCCGTCTGGCCCTATCCTCTCCGGAGCGTGGGAGCATTTATTATACAATGGACGGCTCTGATCCCAGGTCTCCGGGAGGCCAGCGATCGGCTTCCGCTCAGCTCTACCAATCCCCTATGACGGTGAATGAGATTTCGACGGTAACCGCACGGGTTTTCAAAAGCAACCACACCAGTCTCACCGGTTCGAATAACCCACCATTGACCAGCTTATGGTCGGGACCGGTTCAGGCACGCTTTACCATCCATGATCCCGCAGATGCGACAAACCTGACGATAACGGAAATCCATTTCCATCCCATGAATCCCATTCCAAGCGAACTGAACCAACCGGTCATTGATGCCGACGAATTTGAATTCATTGAATTGAGGAACGTATCGGCATCGACGATCGATTTAACCGGGGCAAGCTTCGTCAATGGAATCAGTTACACATTTCCAGATGACGCTGCTTCGTTAGTCGAACCCGGAGATTATAGAGTCCTCGCAAGAAATCGAGATGCTCTTGAATCCTTCTATGGAACTATTGAGGTAGCAACCGGAGTTTTCGAGGGACATCTGGCCAACTCCGGCGAAACCCTCCTGCTACAGGATGCGTCTGGGCAAACCATCGTCACCTTTCGATACGAAGATGATTGGTATCCGGAAACCGACGGCCTCGGTTATTCCCTGGTAACCAGCAAGCCGAATTCTGTTTTGAATCCATCCATAGGCAAAGAGACTTGGCGACGGAGCACTCGACTTGGCGGCTCCCCGGGAATCACAGACCCAGATCCCCTACCGGGATTGGTAGATTTAGATGAAGACGGTTTACCGGATTCATGGGAAGAATCCTTTGGATTAGACAGCAGCAACACCGAAGGCGATGACGGAGCTTCAGGAGACCCCGACAATGATGGCTTTAATAACGCGGCAGAATACCTCAGTGGAACGAATCCGACAGACCCCTTCAGCTTCTTGAAATTCAGTCAAGTTCAGTTGACGATTGAGGGAATGGTCGAAATGGAATTCCAAGCTGCTGCGTCCATCACTTACCGAATCCTGTATCTGGATCACATTGAAGAGGAAGACTGGAACCTCCTGCAGGAAGTGCCCGCCAAGAACGTTTCCGATTCGATTCGGATTCTGGATACGAATATTCAGACCACTTCCAAAAGGTTCTACCGATTGGAGGCAAAAAGAGTCGCCGGGGAGTGAGTCGGCGATTGAGTTTCACTTCCTCAGGCGCAGTCCACAACCTGCCGGAATTTCGAGGGAATACCGGTTTATTGCGACAGCTTTTTTGGCGTGCTGCGGCTTGACGCAATTGGGGGTTCGAGACGCCGAAAACAGTCTGCCAGCCTGAACAGCTATTCCATGTTTGGATAAGATCCCAGAACCTTGACGAACAGGCAATGCTTTCCGAGCTTCTCTAAAGCTTTCTTAACCGGTTCATCTTCTGCGTGGCCTTCCAGATCCACGAAGAAAAAGTATTCCCAGGCTTTTTTCTTGTTTGGGCGGGATTCGATTTTGGTGAGGTTGAGTTTCAGGCTTCGAAAAGGAGACAGTGAATTATGGAGTGCCCCAGCGCGGTCGGCTAAACCAAACATAATGCTGGTTCGGTCATTTCCTGTCTGGGGACTGCAGCGACGTCCCAGAACCAGAAAGCGCGTAGCGTTGGAACGATTGTCCTGAATTCCACTTTCAAGAATCTGCAACCCACATTGTTCGGCAGCCAGAGAACTGGCAATGGCCGCTGAACCCCTTTCCTTGCTCGCTTTTTCAGCAGCACGAGTTGTGGATGACGATTCGATTGTTTCCACCCCAGGCAGGTTTTGCTCCAACCAACCTCGACATTGAGCCAAAGCCTGTGGATGGGTATAAAGCCGTTTGATCACTCCGTTCTTTTGTTTTTTGACTAGGCAATGATCAATCGGCAGGACGATCTGGGCGACAATTTTCAATTCACTGTCAACAAACATGTCCAAGGTATGGTTGACCACTCCTTCGGTGGAGTTCTCGATCGGAACCACTCCATAATCCGCCCGGTTCTTTTCGACTTCGGAGAAAACATCTCCAATGGTTTTCTGAGGTGCATAACCCAGGCTGGAGCCGAATCGCTTGATCGCGGCCTGATGAGTATAGGTCGCACTGGGTCCGAGATAAGCGATGGTCATGGACTTCTGAAGAGAAATTGCGCTGGACATCACCTCCCGGTAGATGGCCTTGACCGAATCATTTGTTATCGGTCCGGAGTTCAATCGGCATAACCGATCCAACAAGGCGATCTCCCGGTGAGGAGCATAGATCTCCTCCCCTTTCTTTAGCTTGGCTGCGCCGATTTTAAGAACGTGCTCCGTCCTGTGATTGAGCAGTTCCACGATCTGCTCATCCAGTCGATCAATCGCCTTCCGCAACTGGGGAATGCTCTTGGGAGCTTGCCTTTTCTTCAATGTCCTGGTATTGGGTTTGGTCTTCTCCATTGCTTTCTTCGGATTCTTCATCCTCTGTCTGAGTATCTGAGTCTTCAAGGGCTTCCTGAATATCCACCTCGATCCGGCGTAATTCTTCTGCCTCCGGCAAATCATCCAGACTGCTCAATCCAAAATACTCTTCAAAAAACGTGGTCGTCCCATAGACGGTAGGTTTGCCAACGACATCCGCTTGACCCACCTTTTCAACCAAACCACGTTCCAGCAGTGTCTGCATAACCCCGTCGACAGAAACGCCTCGGATCTGTTCCATTTCCGAACGGGTCAGAGGTTGTCGATAAGCAATGATTGCCAGCGTTTCCAAAGCGGGCAATGACAATCTGGGGGGTCGATTCTTTTTTCCAAGTAGCGTCCGAATCCAGGGAGCATACTCCTCGCGGCTGACAAAGTGCCAGGCTCCTGCGGTCATTTTAAGAATATAGGCACTTCTGGACACTTGATAGTCTGTCCGCATTGACTCAAGTGTTTGGGAAACTTCTGATTCACGTATGGACTTGATCCCGGGGACGGCCTCCGATTCAGTCTGTTGGGCAGTGGTCACCAACACCTCCTTGAGTTCTTTGGACGACAAAGACTTCTGCGAGGAAAAAAGAATAGCTTCAAGTATTGAACGCAAGTCCATCTGATCAGGAATCCACGGGTGCTGTCTCGACAGCATCGGTTACAAACCCGGAATCCTCTGAGGATTCCGTAGAGATATCCTGAGATACTCGGTATACTTCTATAATACCGAAGGGTTCTTTCTGGACAATCCGAATACGGTTTACCCGAATCAACTCAAGCATTGCAAGAAAGATGACGGCCACCTCCACACGGGTCCGGGCCCTTTCAAAGAAATCTTGAAACAAGAATCGTCCGGTCTCTCCGAGCTCACCGAGAATATCCTCCATCTTCTCACTGATCGTCCATTGATCCTCAAAAATATTCCGGGCATCCTCACTTCGATCATTAAATCGCTTGAGAACCTGACTGACGGCCCGGATTAATGAATCGATGGAAACCGTGGGGGCTTCTGTTTCAGGAGTTGGATCCGCCTTTACTTTAATCTTTCCCGGATTTCGATAGTAGATGAGTCCCTGCTCCCTCTCCATTTCTTTCAAATGTCCCGCGGTATCCTTGAATTTTTTGTACTCCACAAGCCGTCGAATCAATTCCCACCGGGGGTCAGTCCCGTCTTCTTCTTCTTCGCTGTGAGCACGCTGTTCAACCGGAAGAAGCTCGCGGCTCTTGATCAGCATCAAGGTTGCAGCCATAACGAGAAACTCTCCGGCCACTTCCAGATCAAAACGACGCATCACCTCGATATAGCGGATGAATTCCTGGGTGATCTTGGTAATATTAATCTCATAAATATCCACTTCATCCTTCTTGATTAAATACAGAAGGAGATCCAATGGACCTTCAAAGACTTCAAATTGAACTTTATAATCGCCCATCCGGGTAAGCGCTGATTCTAAGCCTTCACTACTTGGGATGCAATGATTGAAGGTTAGAGCAGAATGAATAACAATGAAAGACATGCACCTCATCACCGATCCACGATGCACCCAATACCATAGTCAGGGACATCCTGAACGACCTTCCCGGATTCAAACAACCGTCAAAAAGCTGAAAGAGCAAAAAGAATTCTCGATTAGCTGGGAAAAACCGGACCCGGTTTCCGATGAGATCCTTCTGAGAGCCCATACAGCGGACCATTTGACCCGACTGAAGAAAGCGGAGGATTTCGATGGAGACACACCTTTTCACTCGGGTATTGATAAAATTGCTCAACTTGCAGTGGGAGCCTCGCTGGCCTCACTGCGGATGGGGCAGGATCGCAAACCCGTTTTCAGTCTGATGCGCCCACCGGGTCACCATGCAACACAGGACAGGGCCATGGGGTTCTGTTATCTCAACTCAATGGCGATCACCATTTTGGAAGCATTGGGATCAGGAACTGAAAAGGCGGTCGTTTTTGATTTCGATGTTCATCATGGAAACGGGACGGAAGCCATTCTGCTCGATAAACCGGGATGCATGTATATTTCAATTCATCAGTATCCGGGGTATCCCGGAACCGGAACCAGGCATCAGGGAAATTGCAGAAACTTCACGGCACCCCCAGGCAGCTCCAGAGCAGCTTACCGTGAAGAACTCAAGAAGGGTTTGGAGGAACTTCACAAATTCAATCCTGACCTGATTGGAGTCTCCGCAGGATTTGATGCTTATACGAAAGATCCCCTGAGCCAACAGCAGCTTGAAGCAGAAGATTTCCACTGGCTCGGCGAACAACTTTCCGGTTTCAAAAAGCCGATGTTCAGTCTACTGGAAGGAGGATACAGCGACGATCTTCCCGACTTGATCTTAGCTTATCTTAAAGGGCTCTGAGAATGGATTCAATGCTTCGGGCGGAGTAGAATGGCTTTTCTACGGGTCCCTTCCACTTCCACGCTGTGGGTTTCAACAGCCGGATCGTCCTTCAAAGCATGGTGGACAATTCTGCGGTCGAATGCGCTCAGTGGTTCCAACTCCACAATGTCTCCCCATCGACGGACTTTTTCCGCAGCATCTTTGGCTTTTTCGACTAAAGCATCTCTGGCCTGAGCCCGATAGCCCACGACATCCAACATGACTTTAGGGGCATCCGGATTGCTCTGAAACATCAACCGGTTTACCAGATATTGAAGGTCGCTGAGAGTCTTACCTTTCCGGCCGATCAATCGACCGGAATCTTCGGTTTTGATTTCAAGCATATGCCCATCATCAAAGGTTACTTCATCGACAGTAGCATCAAATCCCAATGAATTGAGAATTTTTTCCAGTACAGATTTCGCTTGGTCGGTCATAAAATTAGGTGCTTTTATTTTTTACGCTTATTACTCGATTTCTTCTTCGGTTTGGGTTTTTCAGACTTAGCAACGGATTTGGCGGCAACCACAGGAGCCACTTTTGCTAAGGATCCCGTCTTAGTAATTTTCGTCTGGAAGATGCTCAACAGATTCTGAACTGTCCAGTAGAGTGTCAAGGCAGAAGAAAAATTATAAAGAATGAAAAGGAACATGATCGGCATGTATCTCATAATCTTCTGCTGGGTTGGGTCCACGCCCGGGGAAGGAGGAGTCAACCTGGCCTGATAAAACATGGTCAACCCCATCAGGAGCGGCATCGGATTGAGCGGAAACCCGAATATGTGCGCAATGGTATCGGATTTGGATAAATCACAAACCCAGAGAAAGGAGGCGCCACGCAATTCAACGGCGCTTCGAAGCATGGTGAAAAAACCGAAAAAGATGGGCATCTGCAGAAGAATCGGGAAACAGCCACCGAGCGGGTTGATCCGGTTTTCCTTCATGAACGCCATCAGCTTCTTGTTCATCTTAGGTGGATCTTCCTTGAATTTCTCCTGAATTTCCTTCATTTGCGGCTGTAAAGCCGACATGCGCTTCATCGAACGTGTGCTGGCATTGGTCAAAGGCCAGAAGCACATCTTCATGATGACGGTAATCCCGATGATCGCAAATCCGTACGAGAAGGAGAGCTTCTCATGCAACAGATTCATGGAGAGCAACAGGATTTTGGCAAAGAAGCCAAAAAAACCACCGAAACCCATGACGGGTTCGAGATCGGTCTCCAACTTGAGCCCCAATTTTGAAAGCGTTTTGTATTTTCGGGGTCCGGCATAGACATCCATGGTAAACTCAGTGGAGGAATTGGCCGCAAGGATGCTACTTTCAAAACGAAATCCGCTTTGAATTCCAACCGGTTTTCTGAGTGCTTTAGGTTCGAGTTTGAGTTCCTCCAGCGTCGGAGGCGGCAGACTCACTTTTTGGGAAAACATGGTATCTGCCGGTTCTATGGGGATGGCGGTAATCGTGAAAAACTGATCATGAACGGATACCCATTCTACATCACCGGCACCGTCGACATATTCCTCCAGTGGCTCCTTAGGCACACATCCAAATTGTTTATCTCCAAAAGTACTGACCAGGATTTTCTCGTCATCCGTTCCGTTGAACCAAATACTTCCTATGTTCAACGAGTCTTTATACAAGCCCACAGGTGTGGACGTTCCAATAACTAGATCGTGATCAGGTAGTTGGATAGGCGCTTCCGTGTCATTCTCAATTCGAATGGTCACCGAAAATTCGTAATTGGTCCCCTGGATGAACTCTTTGACTATTTTCAATCCATTGGACAGTCGTTTTTCAGCAGTGACTGTTGTCCCATTTTGGTTCAGCGAGTAACCTTCATCACCCTGAAGCACTGACAGACCGACAAGACTCATCATTGGCAAAGGCGCTTTGTTATTCAACACAGCCAAATCGGTGAACAAATCTGTTTCGGAATCTACAAACGCTTCTTCGATTTCCCCATCGTCACAGCTAATCCACCGGTCAAACTCCCTCAGCTCCACGTGTTTGATCCCCCCCCCTTTAGAGGTAAATGTATAACGGACCAAGTCATCTTCCATCACCAGGGTTTCTTCAGGCAGGGATTCTGTGACCGTGACCTGAACGGGTGAACTCTCTGTGGGGCCATTCCCGGTCTTCGGTGAAGACACCGAATTGTCCGGATTGATGGACGGGGTAGCCCTGTCACCCGTCAGCCCGTTGTTTTGTCCGGCTTCTTCAGCCCTTTGGAGCTGCTCCTCAATGGGGATCTGTTTCGGTGGCCAGATCGTATTCACAATCGGGTACCACATTAACAATAGCCCAAAGCTAATTATGACAATCAGTATTGATTTTCGATCCATTGAATTATCGGAAGAAATTAATGGGATGAATGAGAGTGGGAATGACCGGGAGTCGTTCCGGATTTGACACGGGGAACCGGATCAAATCCGAATCCGCCCCAGGGATGACATCTGAGAATACGCTTCAAACTCAACAAAGCACCCTTGAGCGCTCCATGCTCGGTAACCGCCTCCAATGCATACTCTGAGCACGAAGGCCGGTAACGACACCGTCCTGCAGGCCCCAGAAACAAAGTCTTCATAGGGGATAATACAATTCGGTAAAATCGGATAACAAAAATAAACATTCGTCTGAGTATCTTTTCAACCATCTACGTAATCAGTCCGGAGGATTTCATTATTCGCAGAAAATCACGTTCAACATCCTGCCTTTTCATTCCGCAGATGGAACGTCTGGCAACCAAAATAAGATCAATGGAATAAGTGAAACGGTGTTGATTAAGGCGAAAAGCTTCTCTCATCAATCGTCGGGCTCTGTTTCGTGTAACCGCCCCGCCGACTCGTCGGCTGGTAATAACTCCCAATCGACTTTTGGCCCCCTCATCGGTTTTCATCCAGTTTGCGACGAGACAACCTTTTATCCGTCGCTTCCCATGTGTCTTGATGCGCAGGAATTCGCTGCTCCGCTTGATCCGTTGATTTGAGCGAAAACCCAGTTCCATTTTGGGATAACCCCGCTCATGCTGCCGAGCTATTTCTGACCCGGAAAATGCAGAACGAGTCGTTGAAAATTTTCGATATCAAACAAGAATATCATGCCCCGACGCCATCTAGATGACAGTCATGCATTTCTTTCCAATCCGGCGTCGATTGGACAAAATGGCCCGTCCGGCTTTGGTTGCCATAAATTTACGAAATCCGCATTTTCGCTTTCTGCGCAAGTTTGAAGGTTGGTATGTACGTTTCATAATTCAATTCTGTGATGCCATAATCTAAAAACCGGCACCTTCTTCAGTCCCGCCATCAGCGGAGGGGTGAATATATCAATGTAGATTGACTCGTCAAGCAATTGCCCGAATTATTGGAACATCGTTCAATTCAAGCCGATTTCCACTTCTTTTCGAATAATTGCAATATTTCAAGAGCTGACCTTACTTTTAAGGCACCTCCAAGGGCCAAGTAGATAGATAGGGAAACCAGCGCAGGTAGAAAGACGCAGGTGACTCGGGCCATGAAACTTTCCATACTAAAGGAAGCTTGAAACAGTTTTAACGTTATCGCTGCGGATAATCCAGAAAGGATGACCGCAAGAAGAATAGGGTGCAGCTGATCCGTCAACCTTTTGGCATCGAAGTCTTTAAGCTTAAGCTTGAAAGCATGGATAAGGAGCCAGACATGAAAGAATGCGCTGAGTGAATTGGCAAGTCCCAGACTCCCGGCATTACCGAGTGCAAAGAGCGCGGAAATGGTAAACACCAGATTCAACGCCAAGCAGACGGCACTGATTTTCATAGGCGTTGAGGTGTCCCCCAATGCAAAAAAACCTCTGGCAAATATATTGACCAGAGAAAAAGCCACTAATCCGGGTGCCAGGCATTTCAAAGCTAAAGCAACCCGAACCGTATCGGCGGGGGTGAAATTTCCCCGTTCAAAAACCAGGCGGACAATCGGTTCAGCCAGAATAATCATGATGACCGAGGCAAATAAGTTGAAGAAAACCACGTGATGAACCCCTTCGTTGAGAGTATCCGTGAATTTTCGATAGTCTTTTTTGGCGGCGAATCCAGAAAGTGTGGGAAGAAGGAACGTCGCCAAAGAGATGGTGAATACTCCTTGAGGCAATTCCATGAACCGAACGGCATAGTTGAATCCACCGACAATTTTGAAATCAAATAAGGCCGCTACAGACTGTGTTGTCAACATGTTGATCTGGTAGGCAGCCACACCGATCGTTCCAGGAATCATCTTTGAAACAACCCTGCGCACGGTCTCATTATTCCATGGATTGATCCATTGAAACCGAAATCCATCCTTATAGAGCAGCGGCAACTGGAACAGAACCTGAAGCACACCGGCCACGAGAATACCGAATGCCAGAGCATAAACTTGAGTGGAAGGTGTTTCTCCAAATCGCGGAGCCACGAAAAGAACCGTGATAATCATGACGACATTGAGCATCGTCGCCCCCATGGCTGGAATGAAGAAATACCCCCGGGAGTTCAGCATGCCCATTAATACGGCGGCCAGACAAACCAGAAGCATATAAGGGAACATGATCCGCAACAGACGCAGCGTCAGTTCAAGCCCGGGGGCCAGTTCAACAGGCACCCATGCCAGAATAACGGGCAACATGAACAGAATGACGGTCAGGCCGAGAAACACCAGCAGGCAAACCAGAAACAGTAGCTCCAGTACCACCACCAGCAATAGTAAAGTCAATGTCAGCGATAACAGTGTTGATACAAACGGTTTGGTTTTTATTTCCAGGGTTTGAAATAGTCGCGTCAGCGGCTACGGTAATAGTTCCACTTTGAGCAGGTGTTACACAAGGTCCTGTTGTTGTTACAGTATAAGGGAATGAACCAGAAACGGTAGGTGTTCCACTTAAGGTAT
>DUCD01000426.1:0-3825 GCA_012959985.1 Verrucomicrobiales bacterium
GTGGTGGATCAGGTCCCGGAGAATCGATCAGCATCAGCACAGATGCCGATGGTAATGTCGTCGTCACCTGGACGGGCTTACTGCAATCTGCTACTGATGTAACGGGTCCATGGACCGATGTCGGTGATGACAGTGCGAGTCCTCTGACTCTGACACCTGATCAGGCGAGACTGTTTGGACGAGCCGTTGCTCCCTGATTAAATAGTCCGTTAACAATCTATAAGCTTAATACAAAGGTCGAAGCGATCCGCTTCGACCTTTTTTTGTATACACCTGAAGCAATGACCGGCCTCACCGCGGCCGGCTTCAAGCATGATCGCAATCCTGAAGCAATGACCGGCCTCACCGCGACCGGCTTCAAGCATGATACCCGCAATCCTGAAGCTGGGGGCGTCGACCCCGGATCATGGAAGATGGCAAAGGGCAGGTAAGATAACCTAATTGCTAAATCAAGGTAAGTGAGTTTCAATAATCAATTATCCAATCACAATCATGGATTACCAGGCGATAGCTCTATTTGAGCATGAATTTACCGTCCATCCGGATGAGGTTGACGTACAGGGGCATGTAAATAACGTCGTTTACGTCAAATGGATGCAGGATTTGGCAATTCTACATTCCGATGCGAATGGGGGTAGTAAAGCTACTCGTGAAGCCGGAGCGGCATGGGTCGTGCGGTCTCACAGGATCGAGTATTTAAAACCCGCCTTCGCTGGAGACCGGATTCGTGGCAGAACCTGGATCGAAGATTTCAGACGAGTTCGATCTCTTCGACGCTACGAATTCTTGAGGTTTTCCGATGAAGTTCTTTTGGCCAGAGGCGAAACCGACTGGATCTTTGTGAATGCTACCGATGGTCGCCCTCGTTCAATTCCTCTACCTGTTCAGAACGCATTTCCCTTAGGGACCGATCAAAAATAGATTCACCTTTTGGCGGGAGCGCCGTCTTGTCGGATGCAAGGCACGAGGAGGGCGTATCCCCTCATGGGGATTCAACCGACGAATTTGGCTTCTGGCTTCGTTGCTCCTCAGTCACAGAGCTTTGGCTTTGCTCCTTTGTCGCGCCTTGCCGGAAACCCAATTCGCCTCCAGCAAATGGCGAAGTTGTTTTTGAGCGGTCCCCTACTCGAAAAAGATCCCGGTTAAGCAGAAATAAGTTGCGGTAGTGTGCGCTGTCCTCAGCGCATTTTTTACTGAGAGAGGCACGATGGTCTTTCGACTTACCCAGCTGATCGGCGCGCTGCGACAGCACGCCCCACTGCCATTCGGTTAAGGGATTTTCCGCAGGTTTTTTAATACCATCATTCCTGAAGCTGGCCGCGCCGAGGCCGGAATATGGAAGAAATGAATGTCGATTTCAATGATCCGGGGTTGACGCCCTCAAGCTTCAAGGGTGCCTGATTCCTTAACCGAATGGCAGTGCAGCACGCCCAACCACAAAAGTGGTTTAGTGAACTACATCCACGTTCCTGACCGTCATGGTCCACTCTTCGAATTTTTCAGCCGTCTTCAGCACTACAAAGGAATCGAAACCGAAATTGCTTCCGGCTCCGTAAGCGCTGTCCGGAGCCACATTAAAGGTCCAAACGCTGCCGGGAGTCAGTTTTCGGGTTTCAGAAGATTCGAGGCGAGTTTGAAGCACAACGGGGTCTGCATTCAATAGGCCCACTGAATCCGTAGATTGCCAATGGCGATAAACTCCTTTTGATGCGACCAGACGTCGCATCATTGGATTGATGACGCTTGAATGCTGATGAGCTCGGAAAACGCCTCGGGTTCTAAATCCGTCGATTTCGAACAGGTCCAACAGGTATTGGGTCGCATAGAGACCATAGACGAAACCGCGTCCGGGATTGTAATAAAGAGCGGGTTCGTCCTTCAGCAATGTGAAATCGTTCCAGATGAAACCGATGGATGCTGGGTAACTGGGGCCCATCGGGACAAAGTCTCTCAGTTCGCTTTTCACTGATGATCGTTGCTGTGGGCTTAAGGTTCGCAGCATTTCGGGGTGGTCATCGGCAAAGGTCTTCTGGTTAAGTGTTCCAAGGAATTGGAATCTTTGTTCTCCTGATGCTGCCAACAGGGATCGTGGGTCAAAAGCAGGTTCCATCCCACCATGACAGCAGAGTAGAAAGTCTTTCCCACATCCCAAATAAAAGGCCGAAGCAAAGAAATCGAACGCCCGCCAGGTTTTGATTTCCTTGAAATTTGCTTTTCCGTATTTCCGACGTCCTTCTTCAAGGAAGCCATAACGCATGGTCATGCCGAAATCCTCGTGATTTCCGCGAAGTAGAACGATCCTTTCCGGGTTCGCAATAACCAGTCGAAATAGCGTGTACAGCACTTCGACTCCATAGACCCCTCGGTCCACAAAATCACCTAGAAAAACCATCATGGATCCAGGCTTGGTCAACCGGAAGTCATCAAGAAAGCTATTGGCATTCAGCCATTCCAGATAAGTGAGGAACGACCGGATATCTCCATGTAGATCTCCATGAATCAGGATTTCCGTGCCGGGTGGAACCGTTCTCTTTTCGGTGTAAGTTTGAAAAGGAATCTCGGAATTCTTTAAAAAATAGGCGGATTTTGTGTTGAGAAACGCGTTCAGCTTGTCAATGTTTCCAACCCATTTTTCCCGGTTCGATAATTGACTGGTTCTGGAGTAATCAAGATAGTTATCGAGAACTTTTTCGAAATCCTGGAACGATTTCAATGGAAGAAGTGAAACCGGAGGGTAGCGCCCGTTCAGTTCCCGATTCAGTGGAAGTCGGTCGCATTGGTTTTTCCATTCCTTGAATGTCGGCAATCGATCTTCCCGGACCGGATCAGCAGAAGTAAGTGATTCCGACGCGAGGGGAGGTGGGGTAAGTTGCGAGGCAGAATCAGGGGATTGTGGACACCCCGTAGTTGCCAGCATCAGCACCATGGATACAACTAGTCGGTCAATCAATCGAAACATCATATAAACTATTGGCTGGTAATCAATCAGCAGTCCCTTTGTTAAGGGTAGGGAAGCAGGAGTCTACTCACTTGGACTGATTTCTCCAGTCAAATGAGCTCCATCAATAATTTCCCGAATTTTCTGGAGGAATATTCGAGGCTTGAATGGTTTCTGCAAAAAGGTCTTTTTGGGGATGAAACCCGAATTATCCAGGTGCTTATCTCCAGGATAACCTGAAATAAACAATACCGGTAGTTGACACTTCCGGGATCGCAATGCTTCAACCAGTTCAACACCACCCATTTTCGGCATCACCACATCTGTAATGACCATGTCAATTTCCAGGGATTGATGATCCATTGCCTTAAGGGCCTCGAGGCCGGACCGTATATCCGGCATTCTTCAGGATCTTTTCGAGCACTCTTACCAAACCCTGATCATCTTCCACTAATAGTATGGACTCATTTCCGCCGGTAATCCGCCTTCTCGATAGAATGGGTGTCTTTTGCGAAGGTGGCAACATGCATTCTATGAGTGGAAGATATATGCGAAATATAGTGCCTTTATTCTCGTGGCTTTCTACTTCAATGTGCCCCTTGTTCTGTTCCATGATGCCGTAGATAATCGACATTCCCAGTCCAGTTCCATGCGCAGGCCCTTTCGTTGTGAAGAATGGTTCGAACAAATGCTTCTTAACATGATCGCTCATTCCACAGCCGGTGTCTTCTATCTGAAGCCTTACATACGTCCATCCGGTATTGGAAGTGGATGATTCAGATCAATGCCGATGGATGCCAATGCCTCTGTTGTATACTGATCGGCATCAAGTTTTCGGAAAATCCCAGGGGCTGAAATTGTCGGACTTGATGGGCTGGAATATAAGT
>DUCD01000426.1:3916-12421 GCA_012959985.1 Verrucomicrobiales bacterium
GGTACCACGTTCTGCCCGGCATCAAGTTTGTGGAGAATTCCGAGGTTTAAATCCGAAAACTTGATGCGTAAGAGTATATTCAAGTGAATGATCCTTTCCCGACTCGGTATCAGTAATACATTTTTCCGGCGCCCATACCCGATCTTCCGGGTGAAGATGGTCGATCCAGAAACTCTTTTGGGTCAGCCATTGTTCGATTGGGTATCCGAGGATTTTCTCTGCCTGCTTACTTACGAAAGTAAATTCAAAATTCTTGGGATCGGCCTCCCACACAATCCCGTCTATCGTGTTTACCAAGCTTCGGTAACTGTGCTCACTGTCGTGTAGAGCAAGTTCTGCTTCCTTGCGGTCCGAGATGTCGCCTACAATGGCAAGAATTCGGTTTCCACCCACAAGCTTAGAACTGATTTCCGCCGGGAAGCGAGAGCCGTCCTTTCGGACCAGCATCCGTTCGTTGCAGAGTGTTTGAACCTCCAACAGTTCTTGTCGCTTCAGGTGAGTCTCAGCCAGTTCCTCGGCGTTAAATACAACCTCGGCATTAAGGCCCAGCAGTTCGGTTTCCTGGTAACCCAGCATTCGACACAGGGCGGGATTCACTTTGACGAACAGGAATTCACGATCAGTGATTCCCATTCCGTCGGATGCTTCCTCTATGAACAATTGAAAATCATTTTGATTCTGATTTGAATCGTTTGTTTCCATGTTCGAATACTTTGAATGACAGTTCAGTGAAGTCCGGATTTGACCTGATACCATCAAGTCTCAGTTTCGGCCCAACAACTGTCAAAGTGGCTCTGCTTGCAATACCGGCCCTTACGGGTGCCTAATCCTAGCGATTCATCGCTTCAAAGTAAATGGAAAAGGAGATGAGGTCATACGCAGTTGGAACGAACCGATCCATTAGAATTCCCCGTTCCTAACTTCAAAATGTGTGGGTATGTCCAGGATTCTTCCGTCGGACTCAATCCAGTCGGCCGTCCATCTTATCATTCTCTCCAGGGAGACTTCCGGTTCATTAAAATAGCTGCTTGCAATGGTTGCATCTGAAAGGAGGGCATTACCCATTTCGTTTCCAATAAAAACGGGAGGCGTGTTGAATCTGCTCCCGAATTGTTCGGCCAGCCACCGGACGGATATTTTTTCAGGCCCGGTGACGTTTAAGATAGTCGGAGGGGTAGAACACAAAGACGTGCATTTCAGGATCATGCGGATGGCATCGCCCTGCCAGATGACATTGAAGTAGCCCATGGAGAGATCGACGGGAATGCTTTTTTTCACCTTTCCAGCGATATCCACCAGGACACCATAGCGAAGATCTGTAGCATAATTCAATCTGACCAAGCAAACCGAAGTGTGGTTCCGCTTGCTGAAATACTCAAAAATCCGCTCTCTACCAAGACACGATTGGGCATATTCCCCGACTGGCTCGGGAGAGTCCTGCTCATTTGAACCCTTACCTTGACTGCATGCCAATGGATAAACGCAACCCGTCGATAAAGCCACAATTCGGGAGTCCTTGAAATGTCCGGTGACGTTGGCGGGAATCAGGGTATTGGATACCCAGGTGAGGCTTTTATTTTCTGAAGTTCCAAATTTCTGACCGGCCAGGTAAACTAGGTTTTCGGCTTTGGGTAAACGGTTCACCTGAGTGGGGTCCAGAAGATCACATTGCAGTGTTTGTATAGATTGTTTTCTGAAGAATTCTAGAGACCGTTCATCTGAGAACCGGGAAACGGCCGTTACTTTTCTTTCTCCCGGGCATACATCCAATGCCCTTCGAATCATCCCTGTCAGACTTACTCCCATTTTCCCCCCAGCTCCCAGGACCATGTAATCACCTCGACTCTCTCCGACTTTCTGGATTACTTCGGAATCCGGTCGAGATAAAAGTTCTTCCAGATCGGCTTCCGATTGAACAGAGTTGGGCAAGGGCATGATTACTATCGTAGGTGAATCGATTCCCGGATCCCAGTAAATACCGTTGCCAGTCTGGTGATTCCGGGTTAATTTCAGGTCCTCGGGAAGAGCTTGGTAGTTTTACTTACCGGTGGCGTCTTATGGATTTTTCCTTTGATCGTTTTTATCAGCTGAATCGAAAAGTCATCATTTGGATCATTCTTTTCGGTTTGATTTACATTCTGCGACAGTTTTTCACGCTGATTTTCCTAACGTTTATCATTAGTTTTTTTGCACTCCCCTTGTCGAAAAACCTGACCCGATGGTTGAATATCCGGCATACCATGGCCGTAATGCTGGTTTATCTGCTGATTCTTATTGGGTATGTGGGGCTCTTTTTTCTGGTGGTTCCGAGCATTACCAAACAAGTGTACAGTATCCGTGAGGAGCTTCCCAGAATGCAGGAAACCTTGGAAGAATCCGGCTCCGATCTAAGCGAGAAATTTCCAAGCCTGGCTTCCTTCGATATTTTTAAAGTGGAATCTTCGGAGTTGAATACGGTCGAAATTCTGAATTTGGATCAATTCTGGTCGACTCTTGGGGGATCGAATAATGCTCAGGCTGCTTATATCGCCAGTTTTCTACCTTCCGACTTACGAGAACGAATCGGTGACTTGATTGAACTCAAATACCCTAAGACTGAGACATCATCCGAATCGTCTTTGAAACGGGTCCCTTCTCAGGATGAAAAACTGATGCTTGATAGCGATCAGGGTATTCTCGAGGCATTTGACCAACTGACAAAAGATATCAGTGCAAAATCCACTACTGTTTCTGATTCAGGTAATGAGGAACCCGAACGTTCTGAGAAAACGCAGGAAGAGATTCAGGAGACGGAGTCATTGCTCAAGGATGCCGTAGTAGAGGCATTGAATACCAGAGTGATTTCTCGGGCCAATGTCTATAATACAAAAATCTTCCAGGTGGACAATAAGATTTCAGATATTCAGCAGAAGATCAGTGATCTTAATACCTCTCAGGAACGCAGCCATCCTTCCTCGATCGAAATGCAAGGCCTGGAAGATCAATTGGCGGAACTACGTGACAAAAGGATTTCAGATATTCGACAGGAGATCAGTGATCTTATTACCTCTCAGAAACAAATCAATTCTTCCTCGACCGAAAAGCAAATCCTGGAAGATCAATTGGCAGGGCTCCGTATCCAGGAGGATCTTCAATTACTGCTGAAGCTCAAGGATAAACAGAAAACAAATTTCAGTGCTCGGTCCACGGAAAAACTCAATCGCCTGTTGCTCGAAACTATCTTTCCTCCTAAAACGATTCTTCATCAGGTCTATCCCGCCCGGGAGTGGATCAATACCGAAATAAAAACTTGGACAGGAAAATTCATCAAACAGTCACCTCAGATCATTCTCAGTATCTGGCAATTCATCGTGACGACATTTCTGGGAATTCTTTTCAGCTTTCTGATCATTTATGACTACTCCCGACTTTCCAAAGAAGTGAAGAGTCTGGCCCAATCCCGGCTCAGTGATTTTTTCTCCGAAGCGGCTCGGCCGGTCGTCCGATT
Source organism: Verrucomicrobiales bacterium (assembly GCA_012959985.1). Classification (GTDB taxonomy): domain Bacteria; phylum Verrucomicrobiota; class Verrucomicrobiia; order Limisphaerales; family DUCD01; genus DUCD01. The sequence continues at coordinate 7,404 of DUCD01000426.1, forward strand.
TGCCATTTCTGTAGGGCAGGGTTTTCAAGCCATCGTCGTCATCGCCTTTATTACCACCATCATGGTGGTCATTACATTGCTGGCTTTCAATGTGCCCTCGATCGCATTTCTTGCTGTGGTGACCTTCGTCACAAGCTTGGTACCGGTGGTGGGCGTGATCTTTGAAGTTATTCCAATTGCTCTGGTGATCTTGTTGAACGAACAACTCGGCATCAATACCGCTATCTGGGTTGGCGTCGCTCTTTTAGTGATCCACTTGATCATCGGCTATGTCATCACCCCGATTATCTTTGGAAGACGTTTCAACATGAATCTGGTCGCAGTACTTTTTATTCTATTCATAGGAAACCAGGTCGCCGGGGTCTGGGGAATGATCCTCGGAATTCCCGTCGCCAATTATCTTCTCAGAGATGTTTTTCTAGTTTCCGCCCAACGCGAAGGTAGCCAGGATTCGGATCTGTCTGATTCGGCCCCTCCCGACCTTGATGACTCGCTTTCAGAATCGAAGGAACCCGTGGAATCATCCGTTGTCGACGTATCCTGAAAGAGCCCTTGCCACATTTATTGGACATTCAGCGTTCAACGCTCAATGTTCAGAGTTGCTTATCTACCGAGCATAGAACCCTGAGTAACCCCCACTGCCATTCGGTTAAGGATCCATTCCAACGGGGCATGGGATTTACGGCTCGGTTTCCCTTGGATTTCCTCCCTATCCAAAGCCGCGACATCGTCGCACGCAGTCCACAATCTACCGGAATATCAGAGCTCTTTGGGGAAACGCGTCAGCGGTTTGGATGGCCGGATAAGGCTTAACCGAATCACCGTAGAGCCATACACATCAAAGCAACCGGATCCGGACTTGTTGTCCGGATCCGGAGATTATCCCGCTGTCAGCAGGTTCAATCGCTTAATCAATTTTCACAAACCCGATGGTTTCACCGCAACCGGTTTTGCTTTTTTCTTCGACCCCGTCTTTTTGGCCGGTTTCGGTCCGAAACGAACCGATAGAACTTCGTATTCATTCTTTCCTTTTCCTTTTCGTTTGACGATGCCTCCAACGGCTTCTCCGATTTTTACGTCGGAGAGTTTCGCCGGTTTACCATGTTTCACAACTTTACTTTTCTTAGTCAGGTAAAACACGCGTGTAGTGGTTTTCCCTTTGATGGTGAATGAATTTTTATCCTTGTGGATTTTACTGACTTTTCCGTTGAAGGGGAACCCAATGCGCTTCTTGCGCACGGATTCCTTGGCTGGTTTTTTGATCGCCTCCGTAGGTTTCTTCGCCTTTTCTTGAGCGGCAAAGATCTGTTGGGGGGATGTGAACAGCGTCGTGAATAGACACAACGCCACAATGTGCGTAATGATGTTCTTCATGAATTTACCTCCTTGTTGAACTTAACGTTTAACAAAAACAAACATGAAGTGCAGGCGGGTGATTGCAAGAAAAAAATAAAATAAATACAAGTGCCGGAAGTTATGAAACTTCCGAAGAAGAACTGTCCAATCCGCTACCCGTAGCGGAAGTTGTGAAATTTCCAGAGAATGAACTTCCGGGCTCGTTAACAGATCCCGATGTCAATTTTGCAAAACGAAGAAAATTCATCGAACAAGCCGAGTTATTCACAGGGGGCTGCGGCGAGAGTTTCGCTACGCTATCCTCGCCCCCTATGAATAACTCGGAACAACCTATAAGCCCGTTGAAAAACTATGGCTGTTCCCCGTTCTTCAACGGGCTGTACAGCGAGACGGTTTATTCGAATGCTGCTGAATAGAACTTTCAGAAGTTCTGCTACATGGTTAATAGCTACGCGGATAAATAATTACGGCTTAAGTTCGACGGGCTTACCGGTGGCCTTCCAAGCGGTAATGCCTCCATCCAGATTATAAACCTCCTTGAATTTCAATTCTTGAAGAATGGAGCACGCTTTTGAACTTCGTCCGCCGCTTTTACAATAAACAAATACGGGAGTGTTTCGATCCAGGATGATCACCTTGGTCTTGAAGGATTGATCGTAAATATTAATGGCGAACATTCCTTTGATGAAGCCTTCTTCTTCAATTTCTTTTGGGGTTCGGACATCCAACAGGATTTTACGTTTGGATACCATCAGCAATTTGGCGAACTGTTCCGGACCGAGATCAGTTGGGGGGATTACTTTGAATTGATCGGGTTTCGGTTGATTGAGTCCCCAATAAATCGCATTGACCAATAGGTTGCGGAAGGAATCATTATTAAAGTCATCCGGGTGTCCCAGGGAGGTGTAGAAAACGCGGCTGTTTTTGAACAGGTGAGTCCAGGCAATGGGTTCCGGTTTTTCTCCATTTATTTTTCCATTCAGTAGAACCTCTGTCCCTTGCTTCAAGGGGCTGGTTTTATACATCGACCCTTTGGAAACAAATCCGGAATTCACGTCTTTCAGGATCGGGTGGTTTTTGTTTTTAGGTTCCTGCCGGATGGTAGGATGGCGATCCTTGTCATAGTGACCATGATAATTGCCACCCAGGACTTCGGAATCGAACTCCTTCCAGTTTTCAAATGCATGACTTGCCGTCCTGATGGCAACCACCGGTTTGCCTTGTTCAATAAACGTACGGATGGACTCTATTTGATCTTCCTTTAAGGTCATTCTACGAATGAAAATGACAGCTAGATCGGAGTATTTAAGCAATTCCAAGTTCGGTAGATTGGTTTTATCTGTGTTCTTAATCAGTATCGTGGTCAGTGGGAAATTATTTTCCAGGTAATCCTTGAATTGGGTGAGAGATTTCTCCGATTCATAGAGTTTGGCTCCGCTCAACATAACGATGGTCGGTCGCTTCATCTGTTGAGCCCGGAGTTCTGGTGTTGTCGTATAAAACAGCAGGGAAAAAACTGCCGCAAGGATCGATGAACGCAATATTTTTTTCATGATTTGAACAGAGAACGTTACTCTGAAAACACTTATAATATTTGTGAATGAAAGGATCAATCAGGATTTGCACATCGCAGGGCTCGTTGTCTCAGCGCGACGTGTGATTTGCTGCCCTGTCTTCCCGAAGATTCCTCCATATCCAAAGCGGCGACTCCGTCGCGCGCAGTCCAAAACCTGCCGGAATATCAGAGTTTTTCGGGCAAATGTATGCCCCCTTAACTTAATGCCCCAATGACAGCACGCTCTGCCTCAAGAATTCCGAATACTTCGAAATTCAATCTCCAATGATTCCTCTCATTTGAAACAACTTGATCAATGCCTTATTCATCATTTTTTCGCCCGCACCAATCTCCACCGGAGAAACTGTTTGGTCGGCGCCGTAGCCTCCTTCCGCAACGGCCTCAATGGTAGGGAAATACTGATGATAGCCATTGCAATAACCAAAGAAGAATAAATGTTTCAAGGCCGCGCGTTTCTTTAAGCGGATCGCATGTTCGCAGAAGAATTCACCGGACGCTCCCACCAGTGCAATTTCACCGGGTAGTAAGGCAACGGTTAAACGGGGACGGATACCGTCACGATATTCCTTTAGATAATTCGGAATCAATTCTGGAAAAAAAGCGACCCCATAAGCCATTGCGACGAGTGGATTTGACCAATCCACCCGCGATGAGAACATAAACCGTTCTTCATTAATCTGAAGATCGCTTTTAATATAAGAAGTTTGAATTCGATGCGCCAACGGAATGACTTCCTCTGCCAGCCGCATTCCGAATTGTTCGAAGTCGTTGTTTCCGCGTTGCGCGGAAAGATCCCCCGATGCTCCCTGCATGAAGACCACTGAACAGTTCATTGTTTCCGACACTTCTCTTTTCAAAACGCCGACATAATCTGCCGAGAAGCGCCGGTCCTTCGACGTAATGCTGGTCGGATGAGCGGCAAAATTAATCAATAGTGTTTTCAAGCGACCATCGGATCGATCGATTCTCAACACCGCCAAGTCCCGGTCCACAGAGGGTGGTGACTTTTTGGTATGCCGGTTTCGTTGAAACGGGGTTTTATTCAGAATCTTTTTTCCCGCTCCCATCCTGGCTGGTTCCAGATCCTGATCAGCATTAATTACCGCGCTGACGATTTGGTTTTCTAGAAAATGGTAATAACGCAGGGTTGCATCGAATTTCCCCTGTCCCATTCCGGGATGATTGGAAAGTTCCAAAACCGGACCATGATGTGTATGACTTGCGGCGATAAAGGAATGTGCAATGCCGGCTTTTTTCTGAATTCTACGGCGGATTTTCATCAGAGAGGATTCAGACGGAGAGCGCCCAAGGTCGAGTCCGACGATCGCTAATTTCGTCCCGTTCATCTGGAGAACCAGGGCATCTGCATAGAGAGGGTCGTGAATCCCGGTTGACAGCTCATCATGTCGGTCTCCATAGCCCCACAGGGGAACGGGTTCGGTCGGAGTAATATTTCGTTTACTATATCCGACCATGAAGGAGGTTTGATCAGATTCAGCGGTGAGACCAAGGATGCCTCTGAAAAAAAGAATACTGAAAAGGAAGAGTCGATTCATTGCCTGGTATTCTAAGGGTTCAATTTTTTTTTTCACCTCTTCTCTTGACCCGCTACTCATGTCGAAGCATATTTTCGAAAAGCAGTCGCTTTTTGCACTTGGGGGGGCGTACCGGTTTCGACTGGGTGTGTCAGCTTGGGGCAGCATGTCGAGGATGGTTCGTCGGCCTCGTTAATAAGCGGACCACACATAATTGCTAACGAAGAATTAGCTCTTGCAGCATAAATAATGCTACAACGTTCACCTCCTGACGCCTACTAGGGAGACTGAGCGCCGACAGCAGGCTTAGGTCCTTTGACGGAGAAAGCGCGGCCCTGGACCAAAATTTTTCATGCTTTCTAGGAAACTGGCCGCGCCGTCGGAACGTAAACCAGCCTCCGAAATCTGCTTTCCGAATAAACATGTAGATACTCCAGGACTACAGGCCTTAGGACGCGGGTTCAACTCCCGCCGCCTCCACCATTCTTACCCCTATTTTCGTAGCGTTTCTCGGAAATGTGTTGAATTTGGGGAACCTTTGGGGAATAAAT
>DUCD01000427.1 GCA_012959985.1 Verrucomicrobiales bacterium
CCGCACCACCCATTCAGTAAAGAAAGTTACTGGGTGTCGCCCCGCGAGTCCAAGGCAAATGATGCAGTCCCGGATGACGCGACAAAAAAACTACCTATTGAGCGATGGTTTCATGTGCCGTATTGGAAGCCCAATGTTGTCAAGCACCGTAAACCAAATAAAAAAGAGTTCTGGATTCTCTTTGGAGATTCCCCTCTTTTGGAGGTCATCTCGAGTTTCTTAACCAATCAAGGAGTTCGATGGGAGAACATTTCTGACCCTGGTTCCAAGTTGCTGGATGGAAAAGTAGATACGTTTGATCTAGACAATTCGGATGCATGGGATCAACTTTTCTCGGTAATGGGGGTAAAAATTCCGAAACCCGATTATTTTGTTTATTGCCCAGCACTGAACAGCATGGAGAAGGCCTCTTCCTTTGATGGAGAGGGCCTGCGACCGTTGATCTATCTAGGACGCCAGCTGGGAGCGAATTATTTCCAGGAGGAGGTTACTCTGGCGGTTGCATTTGAGTCGGGTGGTGATCGGATTGCTGGGGCAGTCGGCGATGTGTTTCTTGGACCTGTGCGGGTTTTGCCTCAGGAATTTCGAAATGTCAGCGCTGGCCTGATACAAGTTGAGGAACCGGTTGGAGTTCCTGTCCCTGACCTGGGCAGTTTTCTGGTTTCAGACATTGTTGGTCTGAGCGGTTCTGCTCGTTACTTGCGCAGAGGTCGAGTACGACTTGACGAGGCATATTCCCCAATTTCTTTGCCACCTCCAGATGGCCTGCCTTCGCTGTTGCGGGAAAAGGGATCCTATTTGATCACCGGTGGCCTGGGCCATATTGGTATGACAATTGCTCGGCATCTTCTTTCGACAGCTAATGCGAACATCGTGCTGACGACACGTGGGCGGGATCTTCTGCAGGGCCAGTCGGATTTAGTAAATCAGTATCCCGGGAAAGTATTAACCGTTCGCGCCCGAGCAGAAAATTTCGATGAAATGGCACAAGCGGTAGCAGTTCTTGAAGAAAAATTTGGGCGACTAGACGGCGTGATTCATGCAGCCGGACTAGTAGGGGATCAATCCTTCCTAACGATCGGTGAGTCACCGGTCGAGTCTCACCTTGACCAGTTTCCAGGCAAGGTAGGTGGTGTCGAAGTAATTGAGCGCCTTTTGGAAGCTCGTAATCCGGATTTCGTTTTCCTTTGTTCGTCTCTATCTCCCGCGCTCGGAGGCTTAGGATTTGCGGCCTATGCTTCGGCAAATGCAATGCTTGACCGTTATGCAGACGACCACGCTGCCCAAAATGCCCCGATCTGGGTGGGCATTAACTGGGAGGGCTGGCGGGGGCCTGACGCCATTGATTCTGACCTTGGAGATTCAGATATTCTGGAAAAGGAGTTGACACCCGAAGAAGGTTGCGCAGTCTTTGATCGAATAGCCAATCAAGCTAATTTCCCCCGGATTCTTGTATCGACCTCTGACTTTGAGCAAAGACGGAGTACATGGGTGCATGCGGCCACACTGCCATCGGTCTCTTTCGAAGATGCTCAGATGCACTCTCGTCCGGAAATCCTTGGTCTGGCGGTTGCTGGCGATAGTGACACCGAAAAGAAGCTGATAGGTATCTGGGAGCGCCTGCTTGGGATCGCCCCTCTAGGTACAACCGATAATTTCTTTGAACTGGGTGGGAATTCACTGATTCTCACCCAATTTGTGGCGAGTGCGAGGCAGGAGTTTTCCGTGGACCTCCCGCTGGTAGCGCTTTTCGAGAGCCCCAGAATTGACGTGATTGCGACAACGATTGATCACGCATCGCCTGAGAACGCGTCTGTTTCGGGGTCACGACAGCGCGGTGTTATCTAAGTCGCCAATGCTGGACAGTCAACCACTCGTATGAGCAGTACAGCAACACTCCTCGCGATGCTCAAGCAACGCGACATTCGGCTTTCATTAGTGGCGGATCAACTTAAATATGATGCGCCAGACGGTGCCATGTCGGAATCTTTGATCGAAGAAGTCCGAAAACGCAAAAGTGAACTTATTGAACACCTGTTGACGAGCGGAGACCAGGTTCCTTTTAGCCAATCCCCATTGGTCTGTCGAGCAAGCGGTGCGACTGTTCCACTTTCAAGTGATCAACGTCGATTGTGGTTCCTCGACTTGCTCGAACGTGGAAATTCTTATGCCTACAACATGCCACCTGTAGTTTTAAAGCTAACCGGTGTTCTTGACGCTAAGGCATTGGAAAGTGCATTTTCCGAAGTGGTTCGCAGGCATGAAGTATTGCGAACCTCATTCGACAGTGACGACATGGGACCGTTTCAAGTTGTGCATCCGCATTATCGGGTGCGGATACCAATAGAAGACACTGTGGGCGACGAATACAAGACAAAGGTGCGTGATGAAGCCTCTTACCCCTTTTCACTTGCGAGTGGGGAACCGCTTTTTCGCGTCCGTTTGTTCCGAGTCGACGTTGAGGAGTACGTATTCTGCTTGACGATTCATCACATCGTATGCGATGGGTGGAGCATTGGTATTCTCGTCAGGGAGTTATCGAAGCTCTATTCTGCGATGGTTGTCGGTAAGGTATTCGTCTTACCTGAGTTGCCGGTTCAATACGGTGACTTTTCCATTTGGCAGGAGTCGCAACTTAAGCCACCTGGTTTTGATGCGGCACGTAGGTTCTGGCGTGATGCGCTTAGAGAGGTCCCAACGTCTCTCGACCTTCCAACAGACCTTGTTCGGCAAGGTGCGCCTGACTTCCGGGGGGTAACGGAGTATTACCTTCTCTCTGGTTCGTTGACAAATAGGATCAAACAATATTGTACGTCGCACCATCTTACAGAATTCATGTTTCTCTTGACGGCATTTTATTTGCTTCTGGTGAGATTCACTGGGAACAAGGATATCGTTATCGGTACACCGGTATCAGTAAGACCCGATCCATTGCTGGAACAACTGATTGGGCTTTTCCTTAATACCGTACCGATACGGATAGATATTTCCAACCAAGAGCCGACAAGTTCGATTACACAGATCGTAAAACAAGCCTTTGTTAACGCGTTTGAGCACCGAGAACTTCCGCTCGAGGAAATCATCCGAGAGGTAAACATTGATAGAGGTATCGGCCAGTCAACATTATTTCGCACATTGTTTGCTTTGCAGAACGCACCACTAAACGAGGTCCAGCTTGAGAAGCTCAAAATTTCGCCACTGCCTACAGTGAATGTCAATTCAGTTCTCGATTTGGTGATGTCCATTGAGGAGACTGGTAATGAATTTGAGATCAAACTTCGTGGCGCAAGCCAGCTATTTGAGCGGGTGACCCTGAAAATGCTTGTTCAGCAATACGAACAGGTAGTTCAGGGGCTTCTCGGTGAGTCAACGTTGGTAGATAGCGTTGGGGTTAAACCATCCGCTTTTCCTGCAAGCGCAGCGGTAGGACAGCAGCATTTCTATATCGAAGAATCTATCTTTGGTAGGTTAAGAACAGTAGCCGGGAAAGCGCCTGACAAGGTAGCGCTAATATCAGGAGACGTTCGATTATCATACCGCAAGCTCCTTAGCCAGATTGAGCATCTTAGCCACAGGATAGCCCCCTATGTAGCAGAACCTGGGACGCCTATTGCTATTTTTGCCTCTCGCACGACCGACCTGGTCGTATCAATTCTAGCTGTCCTAAGAGCGGGTGGCGCATATGTTCCGCTTGACCCGGACAGCCCGTCCGATCGTATCGAGTTTATTCTTAAAGATTCTGGGGCCGCGGCAGTTGTGATCGACGGTGACGCAGGCGTCTTGCCAACCATACATCAAGATATCGATCAAATTCATCTAGCTAATGTGTCGATCAATGCGTGTGAAACAGCGGTCAAAAAAGCACCGCCTCAGCCCGAAGATATTGCATATATCATTTATACATCTGGCTCAACTGGAGAGCCAAAAGGGGTGCGGGTCAGTCACTCGAATGTGTTGCGGTTAATAGACTCGACGTCGGGATTGTTCGACTTTAACTCCAAAGATGTTTGGACTTTGTTTCATTCGCCAGCGTTTGATTTTTCAGTCTGGGAGATTTTTGGCGCCTTACTAAACGGTGCCTGCCTGCTCGTTGTTCCTTGGGCCATTAGTCGAGATCCAGTTCGCTTTTATCGTTTTGTGTTAGATAATCAAGTGACAGTCCTTAATCAAACGCCATCTGCATTTAAGTTATTCGAAAACCAGGATGCTAAATCCACGGCAGACCTAGCGCTGAGATGGATCATTTTCGGTGGGGAGGCGCTAAATTTTAATTCGGTCTCGGGATGGTCAAAACGCCATGGGTTGAATTCGCCAAAGCTCGTCAATATGTATGGCATTACCGAGACGACGGTCCATACGACCTATCGGCGCATTGTTTCAGATGACTTGGTTAGTCCTCGGAAAAGCCGAATAGGTAGGCCGCTTCCCGATTTAGGCATCGTGATCGTTGATCAGGAAATGAACCCCGTCAGCCGTGGTGCAATTGGCGAGATCGTAATCAGCGGGGCAGGGGTTGCCCATGGCTATCATGCTCGGCCAGAGCTCAGTGCTGAAAAATTTCCCTTAGCGGCGGAATTTCCCTCTCTAGTTGGGTTGGGCATTTCGGGGCGGATTTACCGTTCAGGAGACTTAGGCCGATGGACTGCGACCGATGACCTTGAGTACTGCGGTCGGTTAGATGACCAGATCAAGATACATGGGTACCGGCTCGAACCCGGCGAGATTGAGGCCGTGATAAAAGCCAATCTGGAAGTAAAAGATGTACTGGTCACGACTTTCGAAGATCGGCAGGAAATCAATTCCTTGGTAGCCTACTTAGTCTGGCAATGGGATGCGAAAGGAGATCTCGGTCAGATTAAACGCTTACTGCTTTCCAAATTGCCAAGATATATGTGCCCAAGTAAATTCCTCGTTCTAAAGGAATTTCCTCTGAACATCAATGGCAAGATCGATCGAGGAGCCCTTCCTTCTCCGGCCGGGGCAACCGGTCGGGTCGAAACCGGCGAAGAGTTGCTGCCGACCGAGTTGGATCATCAGCGAATTGTGCGCCAGGCGTGGATTGATGTGATCGGTATAGACGCCATTAATTCGAGAGACAACTTCTTTGAGCTTGGGGGGGACTCCGTTCGTGCAGCTCTGGTGGTGAATATTTTGCAAGAAGCGTTCGAGGAGGTCTTATATGTTGCGGGCATATTCGAGCACCCGGTGCTGCAAGACTATTGTGAACACCTCGAGGCCGAATATGAAATCGCGAAGCAAAAGCCTAGAAAAAGTGTTGGCGTTCAAAGTAAAGATTTTGACGAGTTCGACAAGATTGCGAGATCCGTATGCTCAAGTGTTGCAGTCGGGCCTACCAAGAATCCCCGCGCTATCTTCATTTTATCGCCGCCACGGTCGGGGTCAACACTTCTACGAGTTCTCCTCGGCGGGCATCCAGGGTTATTTTCGCCGCCCGAGCTCGAACTGCTTCGGTTTGGGACTATAAAAGAACGTGCCAATGAATTTGCGGGACCCCTATCGTTTTATCTTGAGGGATTGGTTCGCGCCCTTATGGAGCTGAATCGTTGGTCAGTCGAGCAGGCTACCGAGAGGGTTAAACAACTTGAGGCAGACGGGTGCAGTGCGCAGCAAATGTTCCAGCACTTGCAGGAAATGGCCGGAGGCCGAATTCTGGTAGATAAAACCCCCTCCTATAGTTTAGATATCAACGCCCTGATGCGGGTAGAGCAGATGTTTGAACGACCGCTGTACATTCATTTATATCGGCACCCCTGTGGAATGATTCGGTCTTTTGTAAACGCGCACCTAGATCAAATCTTTTTTCGCCACGACCATAGTTTTGAGGCCCCCGCATTAGGTGAACTTATTTGGAACCGGAGCCATCAAAATATCCTCAATACGCTTCGCAATATTCCGAGCACTCGGAAGATTTCGGTTAATTTCGAGGCTTTGACTCGACAAACCAGGCATGAGCTTGAGCGGGTTTGTGAGTTTCTTGATTTACCCTTTGATCAGAGGATGCTTGACCTTTACAGCGATTCCTCGGACCGCATGACCGATGGAGTAAGGCGAGAATCACGCATGATCGGTGATGTACGCTTCCATCAGCACAAGAAGATAGAAGAAAATGTTGGCAGCGCTTGGCAAGACGAGATGCGTTTTGAGGAGTTGTCAGAAGAGACTCAGCATGCGTGGTCTAATCTTAAGTCTCGGGAAGGGGAGGAGCTTCCAGATTCTAGTGAAGATCTTGATGGATACTCCCAGACTATCTGGCATCCGTCTTTATCTCAAGAGCGAATATGGTTTCTGGACCAGCTAGATGACTCTTCACGGGCCTATACAATCCCCGGCGCGATGATGCTCGATGGGGCTCTGAATGAAACAGCATTCAATAATGCCGTACTCAGACTCACAGAGCGGCATGTTGTTCTAAATAGTAGGTTCATCAAAATTGAGGGAGAAGTGCGTGTCGATGTGAGTCAAAGCCATCAGGGTGTTATCTGGAGCGATATTTTTCAAGTAGGGCGCACAGAGCAGGAGAAGATCATCTCGAGGCTTGTGTCAGAGAATGCAAAGTATCAATTCGACCTCAGCCGAGGTGGATTGTTTAGGGTTGAAATAGCCAGAGTTGATGAACGTAGATTTTTGTTGTTAGTAAATCTCCACCACGTTGTTTGTGATGGATGGTCTTTAGATATCTTGTTTTCAGAGTTGAGCGTCCTTTACAACGCCGAAGTCGAGGGGTGTCGGGATGGACTGAGCCCGCTATCTGTGTCTTTTGGAGATTACGCTAACTGGCAAAGAGAGCAGGCGACCAATAACAGGGTTAAAAAGCAGCTTACCTATTGGCGCAAGCAATTATCGGGTCTTCCCCCGGCGCTGGAACTGCCAACGGACTTCCTAAGAAAATCGGTCCAGACTTTTAACGGCGACCGGGTGCAAGTTTCTCTTGATACTGAGGTTTCAAAAAAGATCCGCAAGTACTGTAATAATCGAGGTTGTACGGTGTTTATGTACTTACTTGCCAACTTTGCCTTGTTACTCGGCAGGATCGCTGGATCGGACGACATCCCGATAGGTACACCCACATCGGCCCGACCAAGAAAGAAATTTGAAGGTTTGGTTGGATTTTTTGCAAATACTCTCGTTCTTCGACTTCGGCTTGGACAGGTTAGTTTTGATGAGATTCTTGCTGCAGCACGCCAGACCTGCCTCGACGCATTGTCTAACCAGGACATCTCCTTTGAGCAACTGGTTTCTGTAGTCCAGCCGGCCCGCAATCTCGGCATTTCTCCGATTTTCCAAGTGATGTTCTCTTTGCAACGCAAGTCATCAACTACATTGAGATTCTCGACAATAAAAGCGACCCCTATCGAAACCTCTATTGATTCGGCGAAATATGATCTTAGCCTCCTTCTTGAAGAGCACGACTCCACGATAAAGGGCTGCTTCGAGTTTAATCGAGATCTTTTTACTAACCAACGGATAGAGTTTTTTAGCGATCAGTTTGTCAACTTGGTCAAAAGTAATCTTTGCCACGAATCCGCGATTAGCACGCCGATGAATTATTATGGGGCTGCTGAGAAGGCCTTCCTAACGCGATTTGGACAAGGCGAAGTTACCACGATGCCTGATCCCCAGCTTGTAGGACAATGGGTAGATATCGGAGTAAAACGGAGTCCTGGGGATGCGGTGGCGATTCGATTCCAGGGAGAAAGCCTAACTTATGCGCAGTTCGGACTCGCAGTCGAAACTGCAGCCTTCTCGCTGAGAAAGCTTGGTATCGGTGCTGGAGACCGTGTCGGCGTATGTTACCGAAGAGATCTGTACCTAGTCCCCTGGCTGCTTGGTATTTTGAATATAGGGGCATGTTACGTTCCGCTTGATCCCGCGCTGCCAGATGAGCGGTTGGGTTTTATATTGGTAGATTCGGACCTTACCAAGGTGCTTTGCAGTGAAGAATATGCAGGGCGAAGTTGTTTCACGGACATAACAACTTTCTGTCGAGATCTGAACGGGGCCCAGGACAAGGCATCGGGAAGCGTTGCTACGACTGTATCAGAGCAAAGCACGGCCTATATTTGCTACACCTCGGGCTCTACCGGGACACCAAAGGGAGTACCGGTTAGCCACCGATCAGTTGTTAATTTTCTTACTGCAATGCAGAAACTGCTTCGCTTGACGCCTAGTGATAAATGGGTTGCGATTACGACCCTCTCGTTTGACATCCATGTGCCAGAACTACTGTTGCCTTTGGCCGTTGGTGGACAGGTCTGCCTCGCGAGTGAATCGGAAGCCCGTGACCCGAGACAATTGATGAATCTTCTCGCGACCCATAAGGCTACAGTGCTTCAGGCAACGCCCTCTACCTGGCATAGTATTGAGATGGCAGGTTGGGAGGGAGAACGAGGGCTTAGGGCGTTATCAGGCGGGGAGGCTCTATCCCGGGAGCTCGCAACAAGCCTCCTGTCCAAGGTCAACTCCCTCTGGAATATGTATGGTCCAACTGAGACTACCGTCTGGTCAAGTGCGGAACAGGTGACAAAAGAAGAACTTTCGGTACGAAACTCGGTCGCGATTGGTCGCCCCCTTTTAAATACCACATTCTATGTCGTCGACAAGGCCCAGCGGGCGCTACCGGTCGGTGCTTGGGGGGAGTTGGCGATAGGTGGACAGGGACTCTGCAATGGGTATCTTAACCGCCCGGATCTGGCCGTAGGCCGTTTTGTGACTCTGCCCGATTTTGATAATCAACCGCGCGCTTATCTAACGGGGGACCGCGTGAGGCTGACCGAGTCAGGTGTCTTTGAGGTCTCAGGCCGTTTTGACAACCAGATCAAAGTTCGTGGTGTGCGGGTTGAGCCTGAGGAGATAGAGGCCGTATTGGAAAAACACCCGGAAGTTCGCCGGGCGGTTGTCGTACTGAAGGAACTACCCCAAAACGAGCAAATCTTAATTGGCGCGATAGCAGTGGAACCACCTCAGCGAAAAAGTGTTGCCCAAGAGGTCCTTCGATTTGCTGAGAAATTCTTGCCGGCCACAATGGTCCCTGGTAGGTTGGTATGCTTAGAGGAACTCCCAATAACGCCCAACGGCAAAGTCGATCGCGGGCGTATCCTGCCGATTCTCGATCAGAATGAGGCGGATCTTATCAGCGATCCTTCGATAGAGGCGAACCTCGCAACTGCAGGAAGAGATGTTATTGAGTTAAAACTCGTGAGTCTATGGCGCGAATACCTTGGTGTCCCGAATATCCGTGTAGACGACAATTTTTTCAGCGTTGGAGGGCATTCCCTGCTCGCGGTCCGACTCCTTGCCGCTGTTGAAAAAGAATTCAAGCAACAGCTTCCTCTTGCAGCACTGTTTGAGATGCCGACAGTCAGGCTTATGGCGGAAAAATTGCGGGCCCATGGCGGTATGAGTGAATTGTGGTCGAGACCAATTGAACTACGCACGGGATCGGGACAGTTAACATTGTTTTTGGTGCCCGGTGCGGGTGGCAATGTTCTTTACTTTCAGGAATTGGCGAAAAATTGCCCGGCAGGGGTTCGGGTAGTTGCGTTGCAACCTCCCGGGCTAGATGGCGTACACCCCCCAGTTGGCACTATAGAAGGCCTGGCGGATCTATTTCTCGACCAGATCCGAGAACAACTCGATGACGAGAAGGATAGAGTGGCCGTCATAGGCCATTCCTTTGGCGGCTTAGTTGCGTACGAGATGGCGTGTCGTGCACACACTAAGCCTATTGAGATCGATTCTCTATTCATTATAGATACAGCAGCCCCGAATTTAGCCGAATCTACTGGTCGGGATTGGTCTCACGAAGAGTGGATTTGTCATTTAAGTCAAATTGCTGGTTACATGTTTGATGTGGATGTAGAAGTATTTCAACAGGAGGTTGCGGGGCTTAATGACTTTTCGCAGATAGAAGTGTTCCATCATAAGTTGGTCGATGCAGGGGTAATCGCTGCTGGGGTGAGCGCACAATTTGTATCAGGCCTTGTCAACGTTTACCGATCGAATCTATGCGCCGAACCGCCTGAGGGCCGATTACCGAATGAGGATATGGCTCCAACAGTCATTAGGTCATTACAAGAGCAACCCGGTCACTTGAGTGACGAAACCAGCCAACGAAATAGATTGCATTTTGATCTTGGGTGGGAGGAGTATCTAGGCTATCCCGTAACGGTGATAGATGCACCCGGCGATCACTTGACTATGCTACAGGGCAGCAATGCCGGAGTATTAGCTAAGATCATTTGTGGTAAAGTCTTTTACAACTAAATAAAATTCTTGCAGGATTACAGTGATGCAAAACTACGCGCTCTCCCTTCTTTTTACGTTGCTCGGATTGTTCTCGGCAGTGGTTCAGGCCGCTCAGGTCGCCGATAAGGATTTTCATCCTCAAGTTGCAACTCCTGCGTTTTCGAAAGGGAGTGGGCCCGTCGTTGCGGTCGATGCCGCTCATGCGAATTTCCATACGTGCGAAGGTCGCTACATTGCATTTTGTGAGTTACTGGGCAATGACGGCTATAGAGTCAAAACAAACAACGACCCATTTTCGATGGAAAACCTGAATACTATCGACTTACTGGTTATTGCCAATGCATTAAACAAGAAGAATATTGATCCTAAACAGAATTGGGCGACCCCTATTCTCCCGGCATTTACCGAAAAGGAGACACAGAATCTAGTAAATTGGGTTAAGTCAGGGGGCGCACTGCTTGTCATCGCTGATCACATGCCTTTTCCCGGCGCGGTAAGTGATCTTGGCCTCAAGTTTGGGGTTAACTGGGGCAACAGTTACGCTTTTGCGGCCGACACGCAGATTGTCGAGGCGGCTAAGAAGAATACCCTTTCGGTGATTAAGGGCCCGGATGCCAACATGATGACCTTTGATTTGAAAGGTTTTAATTCAACCGGGGTGCGGGCCTACCCTCATCCAATTTTTCATGGCCGTAACCCGACAGAGAACGTACCATTTATCACCACGTTCACCGGCTCGGCATTTACACTCCTTCCCGGTTCGCAAGTGAACCCCCTGATGGGTCTTGGCGAGGGCACGTTGCTTATGTTTCCGCTTAAATCTCAAGAACAATCGTTGATGACGCCACGAGGTCCCGGGGCCGGCACACTCCAGGGAGGGGTGTTGGAATTTGGTAAAGGACGGGTGGCGATAATGGGCGAGGCGTCCATGTTCTCAGCCCAAATCGCAGACTACATCTCCCCAGGATTCAAAATGGGCATGAATAATACTGAGCACGCCTCTCACAATGTCCAGTTCGCGTTAAACCTGACCCACTGGCTAACGAAGATAAATAACTGATTGATACATTTGTCAGGGAGACTGAGACATGGTGAAAAAAGAGCCGAGTGTAAATGAGAGCGAGAAAAAGTCCGTTGTCGAACGTATTCAGCGCCTCGACAAGACTACCAAGATAATGCTCGGTTTGGCTGTGGGAGCTGTAACTATCAGTGTAGTGGGTGCTGCGTTGTTACCACTGAAGCTCAAGGTGGCACTGCCGAAATTGGGGATAAAGGCTCTCTCTTAAACCCTCATCGTTGTGTGCAAGTTATTTGGCTGCGGGCATGTCAAGGTAAATGGTGTTTAACTGCCTGGGCTAGCGGCCTAGCCTGGCGAGTGAGGACGCCTAGCGCCTTGTAATGAAGCAAAGCGGGAGGGGGTTTTTCGCCTTTAGTGTATTACAGAACTACTGAAAGCTGATTTTTCCTGGCGGAGAAAACAAGTATCATCCGGAGCATTCGAATATTTAGAAATAGCCTGTCTTTGGCGGGACTGCTCTCCGAAAGTCGAAGTTAATCTGGCATTCCACTTCGCCAGATCGACTGCCTAGAGTGGAGTGGGCTTTAGCGTCGAGTTCAATTGGGACCAAAGAAGTAAACGCAGCTTTTACAGATGTTGGTTCGACCGCGATCTTTCGAATACGTACAAATTTTGGCAGATCGGGCGTGAAAGCCTTAATAAACCTTTCAGGACAGCTGAAAAGGGTTGCGATAATTGAGCTTTTTGGTTGCTTTGATAGTTGCTAGGTTTTGTGCGCAATTTTAATCAATTTTCGTTCCCACCCTCATAACACCAGGCCGCTTTTGATGTGAACCTAGCGTCTAGGGTGGCGGAGCCTTGCAATTGGAAAACAAATTGAGATGAAAGTGCATTGCTACATGTTACTGTAACTGGGCCCGCCGCCGCCCTCGGGAGTCACCCAGGTGATGTTCTGGCTGGGATCCTTGATATCGCAGGTCTTGCAATGAATGCAGTTCTGGGCATTTATCTGAAAGCGCTGCTCTGAGCCTTCGCTGACAATCTCGTAGACCCCCGCCGGACAATATCGCTGCGCGGGCTCAGCCCAACGGGGCAGGTTTACGCTAAGAGGAAGATCCGCATCG
>DUCD01000428.1:0-515 GCA_012959985.1 Verrucomicrobiales bacterium
GATTTTTTTTCGCATCTGAGAGGCTGATTAAAACCACCCATAGTGAAATAACCAGACTTACAAGAACAAAAAAAAGAAGACGGAGTTCCACGTTTTTCAGAGTTTGTAGGACAGTTTCTTGTTTCTGCAAATGCAGGAATATTTTTTGTAGTAGTAGCTCCTTTAGATTGTGTATAAGTTTTTCCACCACAAGTTAAACCTCTCTTTTTTGCTTCAGCAAGTTGTCTTGCAGTGTTTTCACGTTTCCCCATTTCAGCTTGATCCGATAAACCGGGAACTGTGGGGTCCCCCCACAGATTACGTCTAAGCCCTTCCAATCTTTCCGTTGCCTGCTCTTTCGTCATCCGGCCGGCTTCAACGGCTTTCCTAATTTCAACTCCAAGGGCCGCGAAGCGTGCCTTCATACCTACTTCCTCGTCAGGATCCCTATTAAAGGCTGTTGGCGAATTTCTTTCCGGAGACATCAATTTCCAAATGCGTGCCTGTGACTCAGAAAGCACATCCATCAATTCGTT
>DUCD01000428.1:664-6940 GCA_012959985.1 Verrucomicrobiales bacterium
GACCGATCCGCCCAGGCCGTCAACTGAGCCGCCACTGCATTGATACCACGATCCGTTCGACCTTGAGTAAACGCCATAAAATCCTGAAGTTGTTGCTCGGACAAATGATTTCCAAGGGTATTCCTAATAACAAACCGCAGGTCCAACCTGCGATCAGAAGTATACAGGCTTGAAACCCCCTCTTTCTCTGCAGCACTGATTAGGTTCTGTCGGATCGGAGGTACTTCGCTGAGCTCGTAGCGTAGACGAACGTTTTGTGCAATATGATCCAACTGAGGACCGTATGAGGTTACAACCTCAGTAACGCTCCGCTCCCTTCTCTCTCGAACATTATTCCGACCTACGGCCTCTTCCCGTTTCCGGAGTTGAACAAAGGTTTCTTCGGGAACATCCAGAATCTCCATATCGAGAACCAGATCACTACTCGAGCCACTTCGTTGATGAACGCTCACCGCAAGAACATTTTTTCCCTTACGGAGGGAATCGAGATCGATTTTAAAGCAATGAAAGCTGCCCTCCGGGGCATTTTCGGATGCCTTTGTCTCATGGGTAATTTCTCCCTGAGGCATTCGAACGCGATAAATTTCCTCCCCGTTCAAATAAATGACCGCGCCATCGTCCGCACGGATGACCCCGGCCAGGATTCCGGCAACTCCCACATCCTCAACGCTGAATTTCCGCCGAAAAAAAGCCGCGGGAAATTTGTCTCGATCATTGTCGCCAAAGCTGATGACGGTTGAGATATCCTCTTCCCCATAACCAAGCGGAGCCTGACCGGTTGTCCATTGAGAGTCATCGAATTCATCCTGAACCCAATTCGAAGCGGGAGCCTTTCCTGTGTCCAGGCAACTCCAGCCTTCAGCGCCACGATCGAGGAACGAGGAAGATTCAACTTTTCGATCCGGGTCCTGCGCGTTTCCATTTGTGGACAGCACCAGAGTCATGACGACAGACAACCATAATCCATTTGTGTTTTTCATCGTTTTCTGTGTGTTTGAATTTGTTCAGTTTGTTACTCCTTCAAGCGCGTTTATGTAGGCATCCAATCCATGGCGGAACTCCTCCGGCAGCTTCCGTCCCGAATTACCTGTAGCCAGTCCCGGTGCTCGCTCTTCAATGAACGCTCTGCTGTCGTCGTCGCCAAGGCCCATGAGCAATAGAGCTGACGTTGTGGTTGGGGACGCCTTCACCACCATAGGCGCATTCGGGAAACGAGCGGTCTCAAGCAGGATCTCGATCACTTCAGAGATGGCGGCGATCGTTGGAGATCCCGCGGCAGGAGTGGCCAGAAGCTCTGCGACTTCCGTCATCACGACTTCGGCGTTTGTCAGCTTCTCGATTTGCTTCTTTATGAGGGCATGCTCCTGCATGGGCAGCTTTTTGATCTGCTCGATCAGCTCAAGAGACTTTTCAGCAAGCTCAGATTGAGTCTGGCTCAACTCGAGTCCACTTTCTTTGTAAGTCGGCTCGTCAATGCCACCCATCGATTGATGCAGTTCACGTGTTTCTTTGCGCAACTCGATTTCCTGATTGATGATCCGGATGACTTCCAGGATGATTTCCGGCGTCAGATTCGGAAGCTCGATCAGGCCACTCGGCGGGGCGGGTGGAGCGTCACCAAGTGGATCGACCAACTGCTCCGCTAAACGGTCCAGGGTGTCGGCCCAGAATTCCGCTTCAATTGTGGATTGACCCACCTCGTTCTTGTGGATCGCTGTGGCGATGTCGCCAATCTCATTCACAAGCGCCACATTCTGCATCTCTTCCAGAACGCGTGTATAGTTTTTAGACGGACGCCGATCGGCGTAAGCGTCCATGTCTTCCTGTAGGGTGAAGATCGTTTCGGATGCGGCGATCTCCCGGGCCGCCAGATTCTTCCGTTGGGATTGATTGTCCAGCAACTCGTCTTGCACGCCAAAGCCGTCGAGATCGTTCAGCTCCACTGCCAAATCGATTTGTTTTCGCGAGGCCGTCTTGAGACGTTTCACGAAGGTGCTGTTTTCAAAACCCATCAGCAACTCGTTCATCTCGCTAGCCAACTTGGCAAAAGCATCCAGGAGATCCTGCTGCTCTGTGACCGCCTGAAGAACCAGTTCCGCAGTGCTTTCTTCTTTCTCTTCTTCCTTTTCTTCTTCGTCCTCTTCCTTACCGCTGCCCTCAATAATGGTTGTAGGTATCAACATACCGCCGACGACCTGGGGAGCGTCTTCCGCCTTTTCGCTCTTGTTGAAACCGGACTCAACATCGATGACGAGCGGCGTTGGATTGGCAGGAATATATCCCGGCTTGCCTTTCGGCTGCTCGCTCTTGTCGACGTTGACGTCGGCCGCCTCCGAGTTCGGATCGTCGGGCGACTCGTCGAGACCTTCCGGTTTCAGGCCTTCGGGGCCGTACTTATCGACCTTTTCGAGGCCGAGGTCATTGCCGCCGGGCGGGGCCGCCAGTGGGTCTTCGGGCGGAGAATCGTCCGGGTTCTCGGGAGGCTTGGATTCCCCCGGCTCACTGGGCAGTGGTAGCTCGGTCGGCGGTGGGGTGGGTTGTCCAGGCGCCGCCGCGGCCTGCTCCAGCAAATCAGCTACCGACGGCATCTGTTTGCCGGCAATCTCGTCCAGGGCTTGGAGCATCTCAGCCCAGTTTTCGAGTTGTGCCGCGTCGAACTCTTCGTTCTTCACCGCCTCCTGGACCAGTTCCTTGCCAATGTCAATCAGTGCTCCGAGTTTAGCCGCATTTGCCTTTTCTGCTACCGCTTGGTTTTGGATCTTCTTCTTCTGAGCGGGATCGTCAAGGGCTTCGGGAGACAGGTTCATCAACTCTTCATTAATCTGATGCAACTGCAACTCCATGTCGTAGACTTCCTGAGCAGCACTTGCCCATTGACTCATCTGGTCTGCAATCCACTTGAAGTGTTCTGCCGGGGATAATACATGAACGACAAGGTAGGGTGAATAAGCCCGCCCCCGGTTTGGTAGATAGTCCTCAGCATAGGCTCGTAAACGCAGACTTTGAGGAGGTATTCCTTCACGGTCCGCTGAAAAAGTTACGACCACTGTCATGGTGTCGTTAATCGGAGCGCCGGCTGCAGCGATCTTTTCGCCGACGGAGGGTTCGGGATTCTGAATCGGATCCTTGATGCCCTGCCACTCGAGACCCACCTTCTTCACTCCAAAATCGTCTCCGGCCTGAATTTCAAAGGAAAGCACTTCGTTTGAAAGGATGACCCGATTATTTTTCAATTTGTTTATATTAACGTTGGGAGCCTCATCATCACGGACCTCAACCCGCAGCACCTGAGGTTCCCTCGCGGTCAGTCCAAGTTGATCAAGCCAATCCAGGTGATATTCGGTCGAAGTTTCCACAGCAATACTTTCCGTGGTCACCTGAGAGCCATCGATCGCCTGCGGGCGATCATTGAGTGTGGCTTGGGCAAGATCGCGTGTGGCTGTGGCCTTGAACACCACTTGACTGCCTTTGACCAAACTGATCATCCCTCCCCTTACATCTTCCACTAAATCTTCGCTGCGCTGCAGGTAGCCGGGTAATTGCACCCGGGCCAGGAGTTCGATCAACGCGGGACGCATTTTCGGTTCGACAGGGATGAATCGTCGCGCATCACCCACTTGAAGTGACACAATTCCGTCCCTGGTCTGGGGTGGCATCTCAAACCGGTAACTTTTCCCGTCACGGGTGACGGCAACCGGAGACTGTTTTCCATAACGGGCCTTTGCCGCCTCGGGTTTCCAGGGAGAATCCTGCTTGAGATTGGCGACGACCTGAAAGGGTTCCGCGTAAGGGACAACCCTGACTCCGGGATCACCCTCCAATTGAGCAAATGTGAAACGTTCCACATCCCGCCACGGCATCAACCAGCGAACCAGGGCATTGCTGCCGGCGGCGGGGATCAGCAGCATCAGAAGGATTACTAAAACCACTGGCACACCGGCTGCCCAAGCCCAGCGACGGTGCTGTGGACTGGGAACAGCATCGCTTAGGTCTCTTTCTGCCAACTCCGCATCGACCTGCTTCATTGCCGCTTGTACCAGAGCAATGCTTTTTCCCGGTTGAAAATCACTTTGAGCCAACTCGACAATGCCCAACAGATGGTCGCCAAAGCGTGGAAACTTATGACGAAGTAACCGCGCTACCTGATCCAGGCGTCGGTGACTCCAGACCCAGTTGTGGTATTTCAGAGGAAAGAGAACAACCATTCCGATGCTGCCCAACAACAGGATAGCAGCACGTAGAATAGCCGAAGTATCGAAAAAGCGATCGAGGCAGAACACGAGTAGATAGGAAATCACCAGACCGAAAACCGCGGCAAGAGCGCCTTCAGCGAGCTTGATGCCCCAGACCCGTTTGCGATATTCCTCAAGCGCGGCTTTCATCCGAACCGGTAGCTCGATGGTCTCTTGTCCGATTTTTGCTTTGTTCTGGCCCATTATTAAAAGTAGTAGGCACACTCATTGTGCCGGAACCTGTAGACGGCACGCGGCGCGTGCCTGCTGCCTTCACACCACACCGATTATCTTTCGCCCGGTCCAGAAAATCCCCATCAATAAAATTAATAAACCACCCCAGATCGGATGGGCCCAGATTCTTGTGCGGTGCATCTTCGGTTCGGGATCGGGTAAAGATGCCAGGTGATCGAGCAAACTTTTCACCTCCGAAACAGGCACCATTCTGCCTTGAGCAATCGCAGCAATCTCCTCGAGTACATCGAAACGTGCCAGTCGACCCTGGCGCTCTCGATTCAGACCCTGCACCGAGAGATCCGTTTGAATCGATGACCCGGTTTCAGCACTGGACGCGACCAGACGGTAATTGCCCGGCTCTTTGGGAACAAAGGAACCTGAGAACAGGCCTCGGGCATCCCCCTCGCCCGGTTGTAGACGAATTGACTGCATCTTCCCCGATGGGGAAATCGTCTTGACCACCACCGCACCTTCCTCCAGGAATCCGCCGAGTGCGTCCAACACATTCGCTTTCATCATGACTTTGTCGTCGACACGAGGTCGATCGGGCGAACAGAACAATCGCATCGATTTACCTTGAGCCTTCTGCCGCTGGTAAGCCATCCACCTCGCGACCTGTCCCCAGAAACGATAGTGATAAAGATCTTCGACCCCTTCTCGCCAACGCCACGCACTGTCGGTCCCCATGAACAGAACCTTGCCCGTACCGTAGGTCTTGGTCACGATCAAGGGAACTCGACCGGATTCGGTCGTTTCCTGGTCATGGACGGCCAGAATTTCTGTACCCACCTTAGCTCGCCTGATGCCGGCGTACCAGTGAAATCCGGGTAGCTTTCTCCAAATGTCGGTATTCTGCTGATCGGAGTCTGCCAAACGCGTCAACAAGCTGCGTTGCCCGGATTGGGTCAGTGAAAAATGGCCGGGGACAATGGAGCCGATACCGGTGGTTCTTGCGGAATCCATGACCACGGGATAAAGGTCGGCAAGCAACCCTGTTGTCAATGTGTCCTGCCAACCGTATCGACCGGGCATGAATACCAGACCCGCAGCCTGAGCACTCACCAATTGTTTCAAATCCCGCACCTGTGCAATCGTCAATTGCTTCGGCACTACTCCAACATCGCCTAGGATCACGACGTCGAAACGACTCAGTTCATTGGCCGAAGGAAACTGTTTAACATAGGAACGCCCCCCACCGACTTTAGGCAGTTCCGGGTGAAACAACAGACAGGTAACCTCGACACCCGGATCACGTTCCAGAGCGTTTCGCAGGTAGCGGTATTCCCACCGCGGAAAGGATTCAATCACCAGGACTTGCAGTTGTTCCTTTCGCACGACGATCGGTGCAGAAATCGCATTGTTTTCGCTGATCAAATCCAAGGGATCCTGGGGAATCCCAATTGTCAGCGTGTAATCCCCCGTCACGGTCGGAGTCCAGGTGAGGTTTTGTTGGGTTTGGCCCATGGCCGGAACACGGACGATTTTTGTAATCGCGGGCTGGTCATTGACATTCAAGGTGACGTTCAAGTCCCGATCCTGTCCCAGAGTGCTCCGCACCACGAATGGAATGCGAAGGGGTTTCTGCGCCACGCCAAACGTGGGCGCATCCATACTGACCAACTCGATATCGGGCAGGGGTATCTTACTACCGACACTCACGGCAAACACCGGAACTCCTTTCATCCGAAACTGAGTTGCGGCTTCGACGGGTGACCTGCCGACATTCCAGTCTCCGTCCGACAACAGAACAACGCCGCGCAGATTCGAGTTGTTCTCAAGCACCTGACTCAGTCCCGCATTGAGGTCG
>DUCD01000428.1:6950-12361 GCA_012959985.1 Verrucomicrobiales bacterium
TCCAGCTTGGAAGAAAACGATTCAAACACCACGTTCAACTCCTGGGCGGATTCCTTTCCTGCCGGTTTCCAGACTGCCTCCGATAACAAAGGTTGGATAGTTTCAGCCCGACTGGAAAGTTGACCACCGACCAAAGAGGCATCAATGACATCTCTTGTCATCATACTATCGGATTGGTCCCACAGCACGGCAAGCGTAGGCAGTTGGTCGGTTGGCCTGATCTTCAGCCATTCCGGCTGGAATAAAGTTACAATGACCAGTGTAACCAGCACGAACCGAAGGAGTTCAAGCCACCCGATGGCCGCGCGAAACCCACTTCGGCGCCATGCTAACCAGCAAAGCCAGCCAGTTACCGTCAACAATACCAACCCGATAACCAAAATGGATGGTGTTGGAAGAAAAGTAATGCCCTGTTGATTCTGCATTGAATGAATTCCTCTTATGCCGTTCGGTCCGTCGAGGAAAAATTGTTCCATTGATGCTGTTTCACCTTTTTCTCGGGCAGGCATAGCACGGCTTCAAGGATCAGTGCCAACGCCATTAAAATCAGAAAGATACGCCATACTTCACTGGCCAGCGATGAAGTATTTCCTACCGCATCATCAATCCGTTGATAGGACAATCCATCGAATAATTGATCGATGGTTGTCACTGTTGCGACCAGAGAATTGTCTTCGACCAGACTGCGGTTAATCGCGATCCAATGATCACCATCGCGATAAACTCCGGCATGAATCCCCCACTCCGAGACAGTGGGAGCATCCTTGACAGGAGCCACCGACTCATATTGGGTGAATTCTTCACGGGTTCCAACATTCGCATCGCGCTGAGAAGCCGCAGCCATGGACCGACTGCCGATTGTGATCGCCCGCTGTAGCATCACATAAAACGAAACGGCGTCTCTTTCGAGAGATGAGAACTGAGCAGTGGGCAAGGTGCTGCAAAAATAGACACCGCCACGATCCGTTGCGGCCCGCATCAGAAGAGGCTGATCATTGGACAGCTTTGCAAGCGGTGTGCCAGCCTTTCCGTCTTCGCTTTTTTCAAGGGAACAATATCGATAGATTCGCAGTTCATTCAGGGGCAAGGCATCACCACTTCCGACGTTGGCAAGGAGGTCCGCATCACCACGCCACCAGGAAAGCTTGCGTTGATCTTCCTTGCCTCGCGTTTGCCACTTTCCCCAGCTTGAATCAAAAATCTGCCCCCCTTTGTTCTGACCGGGCGGAAAGAACATGACCACTCGACCCGAATCAACAAATCGCTCAAGCTCTTCCGCGATCAGGCCTTCAGGCAGCGAAGCCTGCCAAACTATCAGGGCCGTATTTTCCCAATCAAGCCCCTCGGCATCAGACGATGAGACCACGTCAGCATCGTGCTTCAAACCGGATTCCATCGGTATGGCTAGATTGAGCCGAAAGGCTTCCCCCGTTTTCGAATCATCCGTAACGATAACCGCTTTGCGAACAGGGGGCTCTGAAAAGACAAAGTAAAACTTGTTATCCAGTGGATTTGAATCGCCAGGCAGCCTCACTGAACCCCACCCGGAGCGAAGGCTGACATCGATCGGAATGCGGTGCCCCAACAAGGAAGCTCCGTCGGCGGATAATTTCATTTCCACCACAGAACGAACCTTGTTGATCTCAAATTCGACGGGCACTCTCCGTGAGACATTGTTTGAATTCTCCTGCCCAAGTTCGCCCTTCAATAACACATCGAGAATCAGTTCCGCCCGGTTGCCGGTCTGCCGCCGTTTCACCTTGGTCACGCGTATCGACAGATTGCCCTGAGGCAGATCGGCATAGGAAAGAAGAAAGTGTTGAATCCCCTTCATCTTGGAAAACTCATCACGTATCGCCGACCAACGACCGCTTTCCGGATCCCAATCGTTCTCATTCAAATCGGAACAGATCCAAACATCAGCGCGCCCCGCCTCGTTGGCTTTGAGATAGGCAAGCCCTCGCTCGAGCATGGTCGGTATGTTAGCGCTGGTGGCCGTCGGTTTCGTCATCGGCAGGTCAAGCAGAGCCTCGGGAGATTCTATCGACTGCACTTCATTACTGGCGCTGTCAATCAGAACCAATTGACTTCCGTAACGTCGCTTGCTCAGAAGTTCGGAAAGTTTCTTAAGAGCCGTTGATCGTTTCGACTCACCGGACTGAAGATCCAGCGTTTCCATGCTTGCCGACCGGTCCAGTAGAATCAAGGTCGCATCCGGTTTCCCCATTTCGAATCCTCCCAGATTCCCACTGATCAACGGGCGACTCGCGGCAAAAATAATCGCACCGACCGCTGCCATTCTCAACAACATGATCAGGAAATAACGAAGTCGGGCCATTCCCTTGTTCATCCGATTGGCATTGACCAGGAACATCATGGCCCCCCACTGGACAGACCGGTGCCGGTTCCGGTTGATCAGATGAATCAGGATGGGCAGAGCCATCAATGGAAGCGCCGCCAATAAGAAGGGTTGTAGAAAACTCATCGTTGATTTGCTCCTTTCTTCTTCGGCTTACGTCCGAGCAGAAAACGGGCGAGAATCTCACCCACCGGGTCCTGCAGATTGACACGGTGATAATCCACCGCCGCATCGCGCATAACCGTTCCCAGGTCACTGATATAGCCCGTGATCGCCTTCTGATATTGTTTCCCTATCAGACTGGGGTCAGCCATGATCGCCTCGCCCCCTTCCAAGTCGACAAATCGAGTCGGGCGATCAAAATCAAAGTCGACTTCACATTGGTCCAGCAAATGAAATACACTGACATCGTGCTTGCGGAACCGCAGGTGCTGAAAGCAACTGCTTAAAATTCGGGGTTCAATAAATAAGTCAGAAACAATGACGACGAGGGCGCGCTGGCTGATGTTTTCAGCCGCCTTGTGTAGAGCCTCGGCTAATCCGGTTTCGCCTTTGGCTTTCATGAATTCCAGTTTATCGAGTATCAATCGCAGGTGGACCGCGCTTCGTTTGGGGCGGATTTCCGTGTGGAAGTCTTTACCGGCACAATAAAGACCCACCGCGTCCCCCTGGCAGGAAGCTAGATAGGCAAGCGTCCCGGCAAGCGATTTCATGCGGTCGATCTTGGAGACCCCATCGACTGTAAAGCCCAGTGAACCGCTGGTATCCACAATCAGGCAGAGACGTAAGTTCGTATCGGCCTCGAATTCCTTGATATAGAAACGGTCCGAGCGCCCCCAGGCCCGCCAGTCCATGCGGCGGAGATCGTCACCGGGAACATATTTCCGATATTGGGCGAATTCCAGGCTCGAGCCGCGGATGGGGCTGCGGTGATGGCCGGAAATGTTCCCCAACATCGGAGTTCGCGCATGCAATCCCAGCCCCGAAAGTCGAGCGAGCACCTTGGCGTCAATAAAACTGTGTCGACTCGAGGCTTCTTTCGGCACCGCTTATCCTTCTTTAACAAGCTCATCAACTAGACGACGAACGATTTCCCGACTGCTGACACCTTCGGTTTCGGCGCCGAAGGAGGTCAACACACGATGCGTCAATACCGGCTCGGCCACGGCAAGGATGTCTTCCAATCGCACCATGTAACTACCCAACAACGCAGCCCGTGATTTTGCACCCAGAATGAGATACTGGACCGCCCGGGGGCCTGCGCCCCAACTAATCAAGGACTTCGTCCATTCCGGCGCTTCCTGATCGGAAGGCCGGGTCCGGCGCACCAAATGTGCGGCAAATTCGTAGATGTGATCCGGCACAGGTACCCGTCGAACCAAATCCTGAAATTTTTGAACCTTTTTGCCATCCAGAATGTGTTTCAATTTCGGCAACTGCCCCCCGGTAGTGGTACGTGCAATTTGGATTTCTTCATGCAGATTCGGGTAGTCCACTTCGATCATGAACATGAAGCGATCCAACTGAGCTTCCGGTAAAGGATAGGTACCTTCCTGTTCGATAGGATTCTGAGTAGCCAATACAAAGAAGGGTTCCTCCAGTACATGAGAATGACCCGCAGCAGTCACCCGGTGTTCCTGCATGGCCTCCAGCATCGCGGCCTGCGTCTTGGCCGGAGCGCGATTGATTTCATCCGCCAGTACGATGTTGGCAAAAACGGGCCCCTTCAGGAACTCAAACTCACGTCGCCCGGTATCGGTCTCATGAAGAATATCCGTACCGGTAATGTCCATAGGCATCAGGTCGGGCGTGAATTGAATCCGGCTGAACGCGAGATCCATGGTTTCAGCCAATCGGCTGATAAGAAGTGTTTTGGCCAGGCCGGGAACCCCCATCAGCAAGGCGTGTCCCTGCGCAAACAGGCAGATTGCGAGCTGTTCGATGACTGATTTCTGGCCCACGATGATCCTACCCAACTCTTCGCGCAACAGCTGGTAATCCTGCCGCAACTCATCAATCGCAGCAACATCCTCGTCCTGGATTTGTTCTTTGGTTTCCGTCAGCATCATTTTAGTATTTCTGTTTCCTGTGAAATTCCATGGTAACTACGGTTAAAGCAGTAATTTCCTGACTCAATCCGTGTTTTAGATTTCCTTAAGGGACCGTAACCGATGTTCACATTCTGTTCCCTTATCTAAGTATCCACAATCCATCCTGGTATTCGGACATTTTTTTTCAGAATCGAAAAAACTCATTCCAGGTGACGATAAAGAATCTCGAGGGACAGCACGGCATAGGCCGACACAAGTGCCGGATCACGCTCCCACCAGCGGCCGCTGTCATTCAGCCATGACCCATCCTCCTTCTGGCGGTCCAGAAGTCGCGAGCCGAGTTCCCTTGCCCAGGACCTCGATTTGCCATCTTTCGTCTCCAGTTTGTCAATGCCGTAAGTGGAAAGGGCTTTTGCCATTGTATGGTAGTAAAAATACAATCCCTGAATTCCCATACCGGGATTTTCATCAAGAGAGTAATTGGATTGCAGCCATTCGAACACGGCCGAGATACGGGGATCCTTCCGGTCGAGGTCCGCATACATATAGCTCAACATTCCCGCATAACTGATACTTCCGTATGATCGAAGAGCCGTTCGCCCGTCTACCAACTCCATCTCCTCAGCTTTACTGTTGCCTGGAAAATATATAAACCCTCCTCGGTTTTGAGGATCATCCGATGCCCAGGTTTCAGAATTGAACTTCGGTAGATTCTGGCAGTTCTGGATAAACTGGATCGCGGCATCCCAATTCAGATCAACATTCTTTTCGATTTCATTTCTATCGGACCCATCTTTCTGTAGATGCTTCGCGCTATAATGAAGCGCCTCCAAGGCATAGAGAGTATTGACGAGATCCGAGTGAGGATATCGATTTCCATACCCGATCCCACCATCCAAAGCCGTGTCACGCTTTCCCTTTTCGCCGAAATCCATCTGCATGTTCACCAAGAATTTCCGGGCGTTTCTAATGGTCGAGTCGAACTCCGCACGATCCGCAGC